>NZ_JAMOKT010000066.1:0-37857 GCF_023656795.1 Parabacteroides caeci | reverse complement strand
CGCATTTACAAGAGCTGTTTAATAAGACTAATTTCAATGATGTCAAAGAACAATTTAATCCCCTTATTCCGGGATTATTTGATTAATTAATAACTCGTCCCGATTTTAACGGGACACTAGTGATTCTAAATAGCTCATGCAACCAGACAACGCCTCATAAACACATATTAATCATCCAGTCTTACGAAGCCGGTCTCCCGGCATATAAGAACATGAAAAATATCTTTGCCGAACAATTACGGAAAAGAGACATACATGCAGAGGTCCATACCCTTTATCTGGACGGAACCAAGAAAACGGAGAAAAAACAAAAACTGACTATATATGAGGAACTGAACAGGTTATCATCCTGGAATCCGGATATCATCCTGACCTGTGACGATCCGGCCCTGAATGCCTTACTGACCTGCGACCATCCTTCCGTTAAAACGACTCCGATCGTCTTTACCGGAGCGAACTACCCGAACGTGCCATTCATTCAAAAACAGTCCAACATAACAGGCTTCCGTGACAAACCGGATTACAGAACCAATATAGAACTGATAGAACAACTCATAGGAAAATGTATTGTTGTGCGGGTTACCGACGATATCTATGCAGACAAAATCATCCTGGCAGACATGGATGAACAGATCAAAGATATCTGCAAAACAAACAATATCTTCTCCCCGGACAAAATACGCTTATCCGGAAAACGCGGTACCTCCATCTCCAAAAACAAAAAAATAATACCGGACGCCATGTACATAAGCACGATCAACGGAAAATCGACCCGTTCGTTGATCAAAGGGTTAGGCGAGAACTATTATAACAAGGCCTATCTGGCAATCAAAAGAGATTATCTGACTCTCTCTCTGGGACGTTTCAGTTCTTTCCCCGGTTTTTCGGTCCTCAATGAAATGGTCGGTTATAATTATGGTGTAATCGGAGGATATGTCACGACACAGCAAGAACAAACAACCCTGGCCGCCAACCGTATTGCCGATATACTGAACGGGGCTCCGGTAAGTAACTTTCCACAAATTACGGAGGCAGGCAAAAAGTACATATTCGATTATAAAATACTCGACCAATGGGGAATCAGTCTCAACAAACTCCCGATAGACAGCGAGATCGTAAATATCCCCTTTTATATCCGTTACCAGTTCTATATTATATGTATAGCAGTTTTGCTGGGAATTATACTGATAATTATTATCATTTACCAGCGAATGTTGTATAAGAGAGAGGCTGCCCATAAAAAAGAGGTGCAGGAAAATCTGAAACATGAGAAGGAATTTCTCTCTTTCGCTTTGGAGAGCGGTAACATTTTCACATTCCGGTATAAAAACGGAACTTTCTATTTCGACAAAGAGTTTTATCATTATCTGAATATGCCAGAAGAGCCCATCAGTGCGGAACGTTTCAGCAAGGCTATCCACCAGGACGAACAGGCAGATTTCCAATTAAACAGGTATAAGCTGGATCATGGTTTTCCCTCCCGTCAGATAACCAGAAGAAGATATGATTTTAACGGACAAGGTCATCAGTGGTGGGAATTCCGGTATGCCCAGAACACCAACATAAAGACTGCCGGCAATGATTATTCCGTCGAAGTGAACGGCCTCTGCCTTAATATTCAGCAAATCAAGGAAACAGAAATCAATCTGACCAAGGCCCTGAAAAAGGCGGAAGAATCCGATAAGATGAAATCGGCCTTCCTGGCCAATATGAGCCATGAGATACGCACACCGCTCAACGCCATCGTCGGCTTCTCCCAACTGCTGAGTTCGGATATGGAACTGGAGCAGGATGAAAAAAATGAGTTTATCGGCCTGATAAACACGAATAACGACTTGCTTCTCAAACTGATCAGCGACATTCTCGACCTGTCGCGCATCGAGTCCGGACAAATATCCTTTACCTATGCAGACTGCGATCTGAATCAATTAGTGGAAGATATTTTTAATACACATCGCGTACTGATGCCTCAGGGAGTAGAATTGATCAAAGAAGTTCCGGAGATCCCGGCCATTATCAACACAGACCGTTTCAGACTGACCCAGGTTGTTACTAATTTCATTAACAATGCGACAAAATTTACTACTCACGGATATATCAAAGTCAAATACGAATACGATACCGAACATATCCTGCTGTCGGTCGAAGATACAGGAAAAGGTATTCCTAAAGATAAGATAAAGCAGGTATTCGAACGCTTCCAGAAACTGGATGAGTTTGCCAAAGGAACCGGTCTCGGACTGGCAATCAGCCTGAGCATTATAAAAACGTTTAAAGGAACCATCCTGTTGGATTCGGAAGAAGGGAAAGGCAGCCAGTTTACTATCTCGCTACCTTATACTCCTCAATAAAACGCTTATTGGCTTTTGCCTCTTTAACCCATTCCGGTATAACGGTTTTCAGAAATTCATCTTTGGCAGCCAGTTCTGATTTCATATCCAGACCTATATATTTCTGTGCCTTCTCCTTGGTTGAGATATCGGGCATGGGTACTTCTTGATTATAACCGTGTTTGTTCAGTACGTCTTTTATGACCAGGCGGGCCTGCATCGTTTTATACAGGCCGTCTCCTAAAATACGTTGTACTTCTTGGGGAGCATGGAAGGCAGCGCCATGGGAAGCGATAGCAAAATCCCAACGCCACTGGGCCTGACGCAGCAGTTTGAGCACGGGCTCCATCTGGTTATCCGCCGCTCCCCTGTCCCAGGCAAACTTCGCTTCGATATGTGCTTTCGCCAATTCCTTTTCCAATTTATTACGCAATTCCACGGCTTTGTTCTGCCGGGTATATACGTCCTGACGAAGCACTTCCGCACTTTCATGATGACAGGTCTGGCAAGTTTTTTCGATCATTGCCAGCGGGCTTTGGATATGATTATTATAGGAACGAACCTCTTCCTCGACATACGGCATATGGCATTCACCGCAGGAAACACCCCGGCGGGCATGGATTCCCATCTGAGCCAGTTCAAAATCCGGATGCTGGGCTTTCAACATAGGTGCTTTACTCAGTTTATGGACATAATCGGAAAAACCGATCTTATCGTAATAGTTTTCCATAGCTTCAACCGTATAACCGGAATCCCAGGGAAGGACGACTTCCTTATTCTCCACTTCAAAATAATATTCCGCATGGCATTGGGCACAAACAAGCGAACGCATCCTCTGGTCGGAAGCATCTTCAATGGGATCGCCTTCCCGTTTCAGAGCGTCGATCAGGAACTGGCGCGGAACACGCAAATCCATACTCTCCGGATCATGACAATCGCCGCAACCGACAGGATTGACCACTTCCGATCCCCAGTCGTACCATTTCTTTTTATAGAACCCATCCGAACCCACTTCGTCTATCAACCGTGGGACATCCAGGCTTTTACAGGCCCAGCAGGAAGCGGGCTGAGGACCGTCGTTCGCCTTTCGCGGAGCGCCGGTACGCAAACTACGATAAAGATCTTCAATAGCATACATATGTCCCCTCGGAGACAAATAACTTTTTGCAAAGCCATAACCCGCCCACAAGATTACCATTTCGGGCCGCATAGCCAGAATGTCTTCGGCCTGATTACCGTTATACAAACTTTTGAAAGTCGTATCCGCCGTATTTTTCCAGCTCTTATATTCGTAGGAATTCGATAGATTCAGTTCATTGGCTTGAAGGGGGTCTTCGGTTCCCCCGTTTTCCACCTCGTCGATAAATATGATTTCTCCCCTATTTACATAAGAATATCCTGTAGTCACGATCAAAATGGCTATAACAGTTGCGACCAGCAACACTTTTAAATACCCTACACCTAGTGTTTTTTTCATCAGATATAATTTGCTTATATAAAATCCATATGTAAATAGCTTTAATAAGCTTTGATTTTTGAGCTGTTTGATTTAGATCACAAATGTAGTAAAAAGATATTATGGACCAAGAGAATTTTGATAACTATAAAATAAAGCTGTATTTTTGCAGCATAAATAAATGAACCTCTATGCGTATCGACATACTGACCGTACTTCCGGAAATGATCAATGGAATGATTAATTGCTCCATCGTAAAAAGAGCACAGGACAAGGGACTGGCTGAAATCCATTTACATAACCTGCGTGACTACACGACCAACAAATGGCGGCGTGTGGATGATTATCCTTTCGGCGGTGAGGCCGGGATGGTGATGCAGATCGAACCGATCGACCGGGCTATCTCCGCTTTGAAAAGCGAACGGGAGTATGACGAGGTTATTTACACCTCTCCCGACGGGGAAACATTCAACCAACCGATAGCAAACAGCATGTCCCTGCTCAATAACATGATCATTCTATGCGGCCATTATAAAGGGATCGACTACCGTATCCGTGAACATCTGATCACCCGGGAAATATCCGTAGGCGACTATGTCCTGACAGGCGGCGAACTGGCTGCCGCTATTATTACCGATGCGGTTGTCCGCCTGATACCCGGAGCCATCGGTGACGAACAGAGTGCCCTCTCCGATTCTTTCCAGGATAACCTGCTGGCTCCGCCGGTCTATACACGCCCGGCTGATTATAACGGTTGGAAAGTTCCGGATGTGCTTCTCTCCGGCCACCAGCGTAAGATCGACGAATGGCGGTTGCAGCAGGCACAGGAACGGACGGCACGGCTACGGCCGGATTTGCTGAAAGGGGAATAAACCGAAACAACTTTTTTGACAAAATAACACCCTACCAGGTATTTTATAAACATATTGATATGTTAAAAAATATTACCCGGTAGGGTATTTTATTTTACCCGGTATATTAATCCGATTTACCCGGTAGAGTAGTGTCATTTTGATAGTTGTCTATTTTAGCAAAATACTCAAATCACTATTCTTTTGTCGCGCCATCAATTGCGCTATATATAAGGAACGGGGAAATAGATTGATCTCATTCTGTCCTTCCCAGATGCCATCCGGGCGATCGGTAAAATGACCGGGATACTTCTTACCTTTCAGTCCTATGCAATAATTATGTCCCGAAGTCCACGGGTTCTGTACGGCAGCACGGTTCACCCGGCAATTCCACAATACCTGCGTCACGCCTGCCCAGCCATGTCCGCTTCCCATCTGGCCACGGTCCTGTACGTTTATTTCGCCATCGGTGACGATATTGTCATATAATGTGCCGACAGACCAACGGTGGTGCGGACCTATATCGGCAAACGTCTGCGAAGCCGTGCAATTATAAAAGACATTCGGACCGCATACCTGTGCACCGGTTACATAATCATGACGGCCTTCCGTCGCCTGGCAGTTCATAAAGAGATTCTGCTGTCCCCAGTTATTGAAGGAATAACGATAGCCTCCGGTAATAAGGGACTTTGCTTCCAGGCAACGACAATCCACAACAGAAACGTTTTTGGCAAAACGTTCGCAACTGACAGCCGAGTAGCCGAAATAACGGGCCGTGATGTTCCGCACCCAACAGTTTTCCGCCTTATCCAGTCCGACGGCAATCCAACCATGTTCCAGGTCTTCATAATCTTCAAACTCGGATTCAAAGCAGATATCCGATATACCGACCTCACTGATACGTCCGTCGAACGTATATTTATAGACTTCGCCACCTCCAAACTTCTTATCCATCTGCATCACGACAGGGTTGTCAATAAAAAGACGGTTGCCTTCGATCTTCGTGATCTGACGTTCGAAAGCCAGGTTATATTCCTGCGGCGTCCATTGGCGTGTACCTTTCCGTTCCACGATCTGGTCCATCTTAATGGCATGGATCCATTCCTGGGTACCGGGACGGTAAACGATCACCCGGTCGCCCACCTTAAAACCTTTTGTCGACGAAACCCGGAATGAATGGGTACCGACCGGCACGAAATCGTCTGTTATCTTCACCCGTGTATCCGGTATTTCCTTCATCAAACCGGTTCCTTCCACCCGGATCAAAGTACGACGCTCTTTACCGGTAGCGATCAGACGGGTTTCATTGACATTATCGCCTTCTCCCATCAACACTATACCACCGGTGTTTATCACGACAGAACCGGCAATCCTGTAAACACCCCGTTTTAAAAGAATCGTCCCCCGATGGCCGTTTTCATCTGGCTGCCTGCGGGATATTTCATCGACAGCCTCTTGTATCAAGGCTCCGCTATCCCCTTCTTTTACCGGAGAAACGACTTTAACGACCGGATATTGAGGAATACTTTTATCGCCATGATGATAGCCTACCCGGCTGAAATCAGGTATGGTATTGCCGTCTTTATCGGGAATATAAGTCAGAATACCTTCCTCACTGATCCTGACCAGCGAAGACTGCCAGGCCGGCGGCAGCTTCGTCTGTGCATGGCTACAAACGAAAGCTGCTCCGGCCACTAGTCCGGTTATGATTTGTTTAAATGCGCTCATTCGATACTTAATCTTCAATAATTACACGGAAACCTACATTATGCACTTTCTGCCAGGGCAGATAAGATTTACGGTAATAGGCTGTCGAAGTTTTCGGATGATCGGTCCAGGAACCGCCGCGTACCACTTTTTCGGTTCCGTTACCTTGTGCCTTCTCGTTATAAGGATAAGGCAGATAGTCGGAACGTGTCCATTCGGCGATGTTACCCTGCATATCATACAATCCCCAGGGGTTAGCCTGATAACCACCGCCTTTCACCATCAGCATATTGCCGTCGTCGACACTATTGTCTTTCGGCTGGTATGTGTAGTATTTGTACCAGGGATCACCCGGGCTCATCGGTTGCGGGTTCACACCTCTTACCGCCAGCTTGTTCAGCTGTTTGTCACCCATATTTTCATAGGCGGCAAAATCGGTATTCAGCGCCCCGTACCAGAAATCGGATTCACTACCGGCACGGCAGGCCCACTCCCACTGCATTTCAGTCGGCAAAGTCACTTTCAAACCGGTTTTCTCACTCAGCTTCTCACAGAAGGCCATCGCCTCTTCCCAACTGACACGGATGGCGGGTTGTTCCGGATTGTTGGCCGGATAACCCTGGTGCACATGATCCTTCCAAAGTTGGTTCACGAAACGGCTGTTATGATCGGGGAAAATCGTACGGAATTGTTCGTTACTCACCTCTATCTCCGCCATCCAGAATGCCTTTTTCACCTCCTGCTTATTGGCCGGAGAGTAATCGGAATGTCCCTTGTTACTTCCCATCACAAACTTACCTGCCGGGATGCGGACAAAGTTCATCACGATACCCGGAGCCAGTTCGATGCTCTTCTTTGTCTCCTGTTCCTTTGCCAGCATGCTCTTAGCGGTTGTTGCATCAAACGGCCAGCCTTTCACATTCACTTCTTTATCTTTATATTCCCTGCGTTCCGGTTTTACGGGAGACGGCTTCGGCTGTTTGCCCAGATAATCGGCATAGGCACGGATTTCCGACTGCCAGTCTACACCGGAACCGGCATATTTCTCCGTCAACTCCGTACGACGGCTGATCTGTTCCACTCCCTTGAAGATATTTGCTTTAAATTTACTGTGATAAGGAGCATTAAAGTCAATCCAGTTATAAAGCGTTTTCCATTCCTTATCGGTCAGTTCAACGCCATGATGTCCGGTTTTCAACATCTTGATCAGTTGGCTGGTCGAGGCATGATATTCGTACGGATTCAAGACTTCAATCTCCGCTTCCGGTCCCTGGCGGTGGATATACGGATGAAGATTCAGATAACTTTTGCCAAATCCGGTAAAATCATCGATACGGCCACCGGTAAAATCGGCCAGTTTATTGGAACCGTCATGGCAGGCGATGCAGGCACGGTCCAGCACCGGCTGTACTTCCAGTTCGAACGTGAACGGACGCTGTCCGCCTTCCGGCAATGCGATCGCATGCGGTTTGATAGTCGAAGCGACCACACGTTTCGGGATAGGTATCTGGTTCTGGTCTTCGTGACAACCGATACAGGAGACGGTTTCTCCCGGCATTCCGGTCAGCCAGCTACGCATCCACTGCACGGCACGTCCGCACGAATCCAGCGGCTGAAGTGAGATCGGCGTATTGGCAGGGATAGTGAACAATGCAGAACCATCCTCTTCGACCGGCACCGTACCCAACAGGCGTTTGATATCCCATCCGCTCTGAACACCCTGTGCCCAATGGTCGGACGGAGTTTTATTATAAGCATATTCGTAAGACAACACACGGAATGCTTTCACCGTACCACGGGGTACGCCTTTCAAGCCTTCACCTTCGTAAATATCCTGGATAAAGACAGTCGCTTCCTTCGTGCCCGGTTTCGTACGGTCGGGAATAATGGGGGGAACCGGAGTTTTCTTTACCGGTATCGGATGGATCAATCCTTCACCTTCATACTCGGCAATCAGAGTCAAGTTATCATACACGTCTACCAGATAAATGCCCCATAAAGCATTCGGATTCAATTTGGCGGCAACCAGATAATATTTATCGTTCAACGGATAAGGCTTGATAAACTGAGGCCAGACACCATCCACCAACCGGTCTTTCACGATCGGTTCGATCTTGCGGTCGCGGAATGGCAGTTCCTGCACCATTCCCAGTTCTGACTTGCGGCCTTTGGAAGGATCGAACAGGATCAGACGGCCGGAACGGGCAACGCCATGGTGTCCGGAGATGATTCCGACAAAACCGGATGCCTGGCCGGGTATCGGTTTCGCGTCGAATGTGCTGTTCGGAAAATAAGAGCCGCTGCCGTAAAGTGCTTTCTGCTCGGTTCCGTCGGGATTCATATGCATCACGAAGCGAGAGAAATAGTGTGTCAGGTCGGTGTACTCCCAACGGGTGTACATCACCTTGCCATTGTGCATGATGACCGGCGACCAGTTGGCATCCTGGTCGAACGTCAGACGACGCAGGGAACGGTCTTCCGGATTATAAAGCACCATATTACCGACCTCATCATTTCCGTTCACGCAAGGAACACCGTTGTAACCGATATTGGATACGGCAATGATCTTTCCCGAAGGCAACCAGGTCGCATCAAAGAACTCAAGGTCTTTCTCGGGCGATTCGATCAGTTTTTTCAAACCTTTCCCGTCCAGTCCCACTTCGAAAACCTGCCAGCGCTTATCGGTGTCGATCATGGAAAACATCACCCGGTCGGCATTCCAATGCAGTTTCAGGTCGGGAACGGACGAACCGTTATCCGGCTTGAAGATGGTACGTGACTGGATGTCGCCGCGAAGATTCGAAAGTTCGACGATCTCCGCATCGAATCCGCCACGCGGGGCGGAAGTCTGGTTCGACCAGTTATTGTTCTGTGTTCCCAGCGAGCGGGGGTTGACCTGGCGGGCAGAGGTACCGATATGGTAACGGCCCACGATCAGTTTATCCATATCCAGTTCCGGATTGGCCAGCAGTATTTCCCGTTTTAACTGTAATGCCTGCCGGGCATCTTTTATCGTATTTTCATCGTTTGAATAGATACCGGCAAAACCTTTGTCTGCCAATTCCTTTAAGGTTGACAGTCTGGATTGGTTAGCGGCCTGGTCAAACGACTTACTGCGTTTCATATCATTGAAAGCCTCTTCGATAGCCCGCATATTAAGCCAGCTCAGCGACTCCTGCAACTCGTATACCTTCATGGCATCCTGTGCAATATTCAGGTATGTCACCACTTGTTTATCCAGCTCCTTCTCCTGACCGGCAGCAGTGATACGGGCTGTAAAATATTTTTTATCCGCCAGCAGGTCTACGACCGATTCGGCGATATGTTTTTCTATGGTAGCATCATAGGTTGTCACCAGGGCTTTCATGTCGCTTCCGGCAAACGGAAGGAATTGTGCCGATTCAGCCGGATAGTCGGCAATAATATCTTCGGATAACTCTTTGCCTGTTATCCCCTGCAAGCGAAAAATGACGGTCCCTGCGGAAGAACGGTTTTCCAGTCCGATTTCCGCTTCAAAACGGACATATTTTTTATCCAGCGGAACGACGATCTGTGAGTTGGCATTCGCCATAATCGTCCGTTCGTATGTTTTTCCTTTCATAATGACCGGAACGCCTTTGGCATTGGCGTTAAAGACCAGGCGGCCTGTACCGGTATCCTTAAAAGTCTCTTTCAGATCGTTCAGCCAGACGGAAGAGCCGTCGGCCGCGATCAATCGGGCATTAGCCCATACAGCCTGGTCGTCGGCAGTTCCGTCGACCGTACCCCAGGTATAAAGTACCATTTCATCCAGTCCGGTCACATCGGCGGTAAACATTTCGGCAGCTTGTTTCGCCTTAATTACCTTTGAAGAAACCGGAAGGCTGTTCATTTTCATCTGTTCGTAAGCATTCTGCTTGGCAACGGCAATTTTCTCAGACCAGGAAGCAGGCGTGTTACCCTGCTTTTTCTGCTTTTGAGGAAAAGCGGAAAGCGAAAAGGCTAGGCAGGCTGATAAAACAATTAAACTCTTTTTCATGATATCTATCTCTTATATTTTACGATGATCTGCGCTACCGGTTTATGAAATCCGGCCCCTCTTGTTAGTGGGGGTATCCCACTAACGTTAGCAGAGATGTGCCACTAACGCTAGCAGCGGTGTCCCACTAAAATCGGAAAGAAAGCCCCGCCTTTAACAGCGGAGCTTCTCACCCATACTTAAATTATTATCGAACGATTAATAGTTCGGATTCTGGATCAATACGCCGTTGGAGAAGTCGATCTGTTCCTGTGGCAACGGGAAGTATTCATGCGCCTTAGACCAGGCTGTCACGTGTCCGGCCAACAGCGGATCGAGTTCAAGGCCATTCAACTTATCCATGATCTTCCAACGCTTCATATCATAATAACGGATCAACTCAAAGGGAGTTTCCACACGACGTTCATGACGGATCTTTTCACGCAACTGATCCTGAGTCAGATTGGCGGCCAGATCTTCCAGTCCGGCACGGCTGCGTATCTGGTTCACCATTTCCGTTGCACCGGCTATACCTAGTTCATTAGCTGCTTCCGCCTTCAACAACAGCAGTTCACCCCAACGCAGAAAAACCCAATCCTGATCGCTGCGGGTACTGGCTTCCCACGAATCACCGTTTTTCATCAACGGAGTCAGCCATTTAACCATTGCCTTCTTCAGATCGCTCTTATTCAAAGACACCATTTCACCACCCGGCCACTGGTATTTGTCATCAAAAGCAAATATCTGGTTATAGCGGTTGTCACCCTCTTCATACTCATTAGTAAGGTTGGCCACCGGGCGAACCGGAGCATAATTACCATACTTATGATCAAAATCGGTATAATCGTTCGGTGCCAGGAACTTGATAGAAAACACAATCTCCGGACTGGCTTCCTGCGTATCATATGTAAAATTGTCGGCATAACGTTCGGCCAACGAATAACCATTGATTTCGTTCAACAGGTTATAGGCTTCCTGCACTTCGTCACGGTTAGCGACATTACCATCGTCGCCATAAGCATGATACATCAGGACACGCGCTTTTAAACCTTTCGCTGCACCCTTGGTAGCATGACCACCAGCTCCTTTGAATGTCTTGTCATCCATCTTATCGATTGCAGCCTGCAAATCCGTAATCAGATTCTTATAAACATTTTCCAGCGTTTCCTTCGGCATATTTTGAGTGGTAAGATCTAATGGTACCGTTGGGTACGGAACTTCCCCGTAACACAGGTAAAGCAGATAATAACAATAAGAACGAAGGAATAATGCTTCGCCTTCGTACTGATTGCGTACGCTACTCATATCTCCACCCTCATAATTATTCAATTGATAAAGAAATATATTCAGGCGAGTAATAGCCTCATAAGCCTCTTTGTACAGTTCAGGAACGAAACCGGTCATCGCTGCATCCAGATTATCAGCCTGGATCAGGTCTGTTTTATATACGTAGCTGGAATTGGAACTTCCGTAAGCATTATCGGTCAGGCAGTCGTAAACAACCATTCCGTGGGACAATGTTTTTGCCTGCATTATTTCATAACAACCGGCTAATGCCGAATCAAAGTCGGACTTCGACTGCCAGAAAATACTTTCTGAAGGAGAGGTTGTCGGAGGAGTATCCAGAATATCAGAACAGGAAGATACTGTCATCATGCCGGCAACCAATAAAGATATGTATGATAGTCTATTCATTTTCATAACTGCTTTACGATTTAATTAGAATTCAAGATTTACACCAAATGAGATAATACGGTTCTGCGGATAATATACCAAACGTGTACCACTGTTGGAGTTATAGTTACGTTCCGGGTCACCACCCTGTGGGAATTTAGTAATTGTCAACAAGTTATCACCGGAGAAATAGAAGCGCAGACGTTCGATCTTCGCTTTACTTGTCAATGCTTTTGGTAATGTGTAACCGAATGTCAAGTTCTTCAGACGGAAATAAGAAGCATTATACAACCAGTAGGTACTTTCACGCTGATTCTTTGTCCCTCCTAAGTCGCCAAAATACAAACGCGGATATTTAGCATCTCTATGATCCTCTGTCCACATATTATCGATATAATCCTGTGAGATTGATGTTCCCTGATAGAACGGACGCAATCCCCAACCACTGGCAAAATGCTTGGCTCCCTGCACGCCTTGCCCCATTAGGGACAGGTCGAAACCTTTCCAATTGACACCCAGGTTCACTGTATATTCAAAATCCGGGAAACGACCGTCAAGCACCTTACGGTCATTTTCATCGATAATTCCGTCAGGAACCCCATTCGGACCACTGATATCTGCATATTTAATATCCCCAGGCAACGTTTTATCATTAAATTGTTTAGGAGAGCCAGCTACATCTGCTTCATCCCTGAAAATTCCGATTGCTTCATAACCATAAAATGACTGATAAGGTAAGCCTTCACGGCAGATTGTACCCTTATTAATATAGTCAGCACCATATTTTGTCAATTCGTTTCTCGTACGGTCGAAGAATACGCCTGCATTATAACCCAGTCCTTTAAATATTCCATCCCGAACATATCCGTTATAAGCTAATGAGATCTCAATACCTTTATTAACCATTTCACCACCGTTGATATACGGTGCTGTCAAACCTAACAGCGAGTTACTCTGTGCGCGACGCAGAATATCATACGTTCTTTTCCTGTACCAGTCAAAAGTAACGTTGAAACCATTAAAAGCTGTAATATCAACACCGAAGTCACCTATTGCAGTAGATTCCCATTTCAAGTCACGGTTAACAAGAGCAGTCTGGGCTACACCAGCTTCCAGATTTGAGTTATCAAAGCTATAATCTTTGCCTGTCGTAACCAGTGCATAATAAGAATAAAGATCGATATTCTGATTACCCAAAATACCCCATGAACCACGCAACTTCAAGCTGTTTAACCATTCCCAGTTCAGTTCTTTCATCCATTCTTCTTCTGTTATACGCCATCCCAAAGAGAAGGATGGGAATATACCCCAACGAGTATCTGACGAAATACGGGAAGAGCCGTCATAACGAGCATTTATTTCTAATAAATAACGCTGTTTAAACGCATAATTGGCACGAAAAAAGGCAGACATAATACCCCATTCTTCAGATTTTCCGGTATTAGTTTGTACAGAAGAAATCCCAGTATTCAATTCATGCAGCGGGAAATCAAAATTCTGACGATAACCGGAAAGATTATCCATTTTGTAATATTCCAGGTTATAACCAGCCATTACAGAGAAATCATGTTCTTTATTCGGAGTAGCCCAGTCGTATTTCAAATAAGTATATAAATTATAATAAGAACTGTTTTCCATTGTACTGGTCAGACCGGTACCATTTGTATTCAATGTTCCGTTCTGTTTACCATCATGATAATAATAAACTGGTGTAGGCAATGCTCCCCAGTCTTTTGTATGTTGCTGTTTGTAACGCATAGCTCCTTTTGTATACCAACTCAAGCCTTTAACAGGACTAATTTCCATCCAAGCCTGTGCATTCACATCCGTATTCACATAATTCTTGAAATTTTCTGTTTCAACAATAGCGACCATGTTTTTATTGTTACTTTCAAAAGTAAATGCTTTCGATGTGTAACGCTTAACACCTGTACCATCATCGGGCAACCAAGGCATATAAGTCGGAGCCTGCGAAATTGTAGACAGATAAGCATCCGTATCACCCTGGCGTGTTTCCTGACGATTGCTGCGGCTACCGGTAAAATACATACCGAAACGTATCCAGTCGTTCACCTGTGAAGTCAGGTCCAATGTCGCATTATAACGTTTGAACTCCTGTCCTTTCATGGTACCCGGCTGGTTGACCATACTCAAAGAAGCATTATAAGACGTTTTACCGGTAGTTCCGGCGACACTCAGGTTATGTTGCTGAACGAAAGCAGGATCGAACATGTAGTCCAACCAGTTGAAGCTAGGATATTTGATCGGATCGGACGGATTGGTATAATTCGCAATCATCTCATCCGAATAACGGTCAGTTGCCGGAGCACCGGAGTTATCCTTTGCCATATTGAAATATTTCATATAGGTAGGAGAATCCCAAATCATATCCAACAGATTTGTCGGATTGTGGACTGCAAAGTTTCCATTATAACGAACAGAAATACGATCCTTGGCTTCCGAACCATTCTTGGTTGTAATCAAGATTACACCGTTTGCAGCACGCGAACCATAAATAGAAGCCGAAGCAGCATCCTTCAACACAGAAACACTTTCAATAATGTTCGGGTCGAGGGAGGCGAGGTCTCCCTCGACACCGTTAATCAGGATTAACGGATCGGAACCGGTACCGGAATAAGTACCCTGACCACGTACACGGATCTGAACAGATTCGTTACCTGGCTGGCCTTTGTCGGAAGTGATACGCAAACCCGGCATCTGGCCCTGCAACATGGTTGATGTATTGGCTACCGGACGTTTGGCAATTTCTTCTCCCGTCACAGCAGAAACGGCACCGGTCAGATTCACCTTTTTCTGCGTACCGTAACCTACTACAACTACTTCATCCAAATTCTGGGTATCTTCATGGAGAGTAATTTTCAGGCGGGCATCACTTGTTACTTTTATTTCCTGGTCTTTGTAACCAAGATACTTTACTAATAAAACATCGCCGGTTTTAGCCGGAACGGTGAAGTTCCCTTCTACATCTGTAATAATACCTGTGGTTGTTCCTTTCACTAGTACAGATACACCGATCATCGGGTCTCCAAATTCATCCAGAACGATTCCGGAGACAGTCTGTGTTTGCGCAAACAAACTTAGACTTGAGTTAAACGCCACCATTAACAATAATAATCGCCAAAACGATTGAGTGGCCCTTTTGATTTCTTTTTTCATTTAATCATGGATTTAATTAGACTTAAAATTTCAACAAATTCAATAACACAAAGAAACATATTCTCTTTTTCACAAAAAGAAAATATGCTCCCAATTTAATATTAAATTATTCTATATGAATAGATTGATACAAAAGTGACAGAAAAGTGATACGATTTTATCAGCCGCCCTGTTCCTGATTGTTTTTCATCTGCACAAATTCAGTGGGAGTGCATCCATAAAAAGTCTTAAAGGAATTGGAGAAGTAAGAGTGACTGTTAAATCCAAGATGTGACGCAATTTCAGAGACATTCATTTCGGATTCTTTCAACAATTTTGCCGCCATCTCGAGGCGTTTGTTACGGATCAGTTCCATCGGTGAAAGTTCGGTGATGGATTTGAGTTTGCGATAGAGGTTTGCACGACTGATACCGATTTCCGTGCATAATAATTCGACATCCAGCTTTTCATTGGATATGTTTTTCTCGATCACGTCAAACAGTTTCTGGGAGAAACGTTCATCGGCCGACTTCACCTCGATCCCCATCACATCCGGGGAGAAACGTTTTCCATAGAGTTTTTTCAATTGCTCCCTCGAAGCCAGCAAGCTGCGGATACGTGTCTGCAACACGTCCATATTGAACGGTTTCACAATATAATCGTCCGCTCCCGCCTGGAACCCTTCCTTGATATGGACTACCATCGAACGGGCAGTCATCAGAATAACCGGGATATGCCCTATGCGGATATCATTCTTGATCATCGTACACAGCTCCAGTCCGTCGCGCTTCGGCATCATGATATCGCTAAGTACCAGGTCTGGGAAATCCTGTACTACTTTTTCGTAAGCCCTCACCCCATCGGCTGCCTCAATGACAATATATTCGGCTTCCAGGCTTTTCTTCAGATAATCACGCACATCCTTATCATCCTCAACCAACAAAATCTTATATTTAGGTTGATCTTTATTCTCCGTCACCGGCAACGAGACCGATATATCCTCCGTATTCGTTATTTCCGCAATTTTATCTATTTCCCTGCTCTCTATCTGTTCTTCAGAGAACGCCGAACGGGATACCGGAAGGATAACGACAAAGCAAGCACCTTTTGTTTCCGTATTATCCACATAGATCACCCCACGATGGAGCTGCACAATCGTATAAACAAGACTCAGACCGATACCTGTCCCTGACAAATTAATACCGGACGTTTCAGGAATCTGATAGAAAGGAGTGAATATCTTATCCGCCTCTCCTTCTTCAATTCCTTTACCGGAATCTTTGACTTTCAAGATTACGTACTGACTATTTTCATCTTTATACAATCCGTCGGTCCGTTTCGGGTCCAGTTCTTTCAGGGTTACTTCCGACACCTCCATAAGAACAGATTCACCGGAAGCCGTATATTTGAAGGCATTCGACAAAAGGTTAAAGACGACTTTTTCCAAGAGGGATTTATCAAACCAGCCATTGATCGTTTTAGGAGTACAATTCAGGGTGAATTTGACTTCATTGGTCAAAGCAATCTGATTGAACGCATAATAGATTTCTTTGATATATTCGCAGATATCTCCTTCACTTACCTTCAGGTCCATGCTACCCGCCTGGTTCTTATGCAGGTCCATCAGCTGATTGACAAGAAGCAAAAGTTTTTGAGCGTTCTTATAAATAATGGATAGCTTGTCATGCAACTCCGCCGGAATATCCACCCGTTTGACCAGTTCTTCAAACGGAGTGATAATCAGCATTAAAGGTGTACGCAACTCATGAGAGAAGTTTGTGAACAGACGTATCTTCGCCTGATGAAATTCTTCCTGTTTTTGTTTCTCCAGTTGTTTCATTTTCAACCCGGCTTCCAGGTTACGTTTGATATTTACATAATAAAGAATTCCGTAAATAATAGCCGCTAAAGCAATAACATAAAACAGATAAGCATACCAGGTTCTCCACAGAGGCGGCTGCACAACAATAGCCAATGAACGTCCTTCCTCATTCCAGACGCCATCATTATTAGAGGCTTTTACGCGAAAAACATATTTGCCGGGACTCAGGTTGGTATAAAAGGCAGAATTACGTTCTCCTACATAGTTCCAATCCGTATCATATCCTTCCAGTTTATAAGCATACTGATTTTGCGTCGCATAAATATAATTTAAGGCCTGGTAAGTGATTGAAAAGTTATTTTCATTATAAGCCAAACGGATCGTTTCCATGCCGTCCAATACTTTATTCAGGATAGCAGACTCATCACCGACTTTCACCGGATGGTTGTTAACTGATAATTGCTCCAATACCACAGGCGGAATATTATTATTTTTATCCATCGCTTCCACATGAAATGTCACAAAACCGTTGCTTCCGGCAAAACAAAGACTCCCATCCGGCAAGGCGATGCCGCTATGCAATGTAAATTCACGAATATCTATTCCGTTATGACGATGATAATTCCTGACTTCATCTTTCGCCGGATCAAACATGATCAGGCCGTTTACCGTACTCATCCATAACCGTTGATCGCTACTTTCCACCAACGTACAGATATTATTGTCCAGCAAACCTTCCCTGACAGTCATTATCCGTCGGATCGCTTTCGATTCATCCAGTTGAAAAATACCACCTCCGTAGGTTGATACCCATATCTCACCGGATTTAGTCCGGACAATCGCCGATATATAGTTATTGGGAATCCTGTATTTCTCAACAGAAGCCTCATTGGAATATTTTGTCAGCTGTTTTTTATGCGTATCGAAGCGAAGCAATCCCTCGGCCGTACTTCCCAGCAAAAAGACACCGTCTTCTTCTTCCAGGATACAACGTACGTTCGAAAAATAGATCGGTTCATCTACATTATTATAAAAGGTAGTAACCAGGGAATCATTCACAAAACAGGTCAGTCCAAATTCGGTCGATGCGCCACCCACCCATAAAACATCATTATGATCGCGAATGATAGAATAGATGGAATATTCAATCGGATACTGATGATACAAGGAAAATTTTTTGGTTTTGATATTAAACTTGTAGATTTCTCCTTTAGTCGTTCCGCACCAGACATAACCGTCTTCGTAAAAAACGGATTTAATGATATTCGTATTAAATGCGAACCGGACGGAAGGATCGATCAGGTAATAATGTGACTCATTCGTCCGCTTATTATAATTCAATAATCCGTATCCTTCTGTCGCTATCCATAAATCTTCGGGAGATTCATACGTAATAGCTCCGTAAATACCGGTCCTGATATTCAATTCTTCCTGTGGTTTATGAAGAATAAAACGGTTTGTGAACATATTCAGATAATTAACCCCTCCGGCAAATGTACCGACCCACAGCGTTTCGTCCCGGTCTACACAAAAACAATAAACCGAATAATGGCTTAATGACTTATTTATATCGTCGTAACCGGCCACCTTTACGATCCGTTCGGTCGCTTTATCCAAATCAAAAATGCCATCAAAAGTACCGATCAGCAGCTTCCCCTGCCATTCGATTATACAACGCACCGAGTTATTGCTCAATCCGCTGTTTAAATTAGTATATGAGGTCACCTCATTATCACGCAGATTGATTTTATTCAGTCCGCTATTCTTACAACCAACCCATATCTGCTTCTTATCATCTTCATAAATGGAAGTAATATTGTTGTTATTCAATGGCATATTTTTAGATTCACTCGTAAACTGACTGATCAGATTCATCTGATGGTCACATAGGAGCAATCCTTTGTTTCTTGTACCGATCCAAAATCTGCCTGAGCTATCTTCCAGCAAAGTCACTATCATTGCTCTTTCAGTATCATCTTCTATAGGGATATATTCAAAATGGTCTCCCTCCCTATTATAGCGATTCAACCCCTCCCAGGTTCCAACCCACAGACAACCCGAACGGTCGGTGTATACCGTAGAAATACTATTGGCAACCAATCCGTTTGTCTCCAGGTTATAACGTTTAATCTCATTTGTGTTCAGATCTATCCGGTTCAGTCCATTGCTGGTTCCCACCCAGAGAAAACCTTCCTGATCTTCGGTAATGGAGGTGACGGAGTTATTCGACAGGCTCTGCTCATTTCCGTCTTCCCGATGATAGATTTTATATTCTTTTCCGTTAAAACGGTTCAGTCCGTTCTTGGTTGCAAACCACAAATACCCTCTCGAATCCTGATAAATAGTCATCACAGAGAGTTGGGAAATCCCTTCATTCAGATCTGAATTAAAAGAATACAGATAGTTTGTCTTTTCTGCATGTAGTGTTAATACGGAAAGGATTAGAAATAGTATCGAAAAAGATTTCCTGATCATACTTGTTGCATCTAATTTATGTAGAACAAAAATAGTAAAAGTTTCGATTAGCAAAAATAATCAATAGGAGATTAACAGCCGGTTTGTGTTTAGAAATAATGAACCTACTTTTCCCTTGATGGAAAAGTAGGCAAAAGATCAAGGCTACACCTGCTTCGCTACTCCGCATCCTACGTTCGCTGTCGTCTGTGAACTCGCTACGCTCAAACAGCACAGCCTCCGGACGCTCTCTACGGATGCTTCGTTTAACGCTCATCAGCTGAGGCCTTTCATAGAACGCTTGGCGTTCTCCTGGGATGGCCGATACCACCTGTTAAATCCAGAAAGTCTTTGTTCTATAAGTATCGGTATCGGCCATCCTAAGCGGGTGAACGTCCGCTCCGGTGAAGCCGGTTGAGCCTTGATCTTTTGGTTACTTTTCTATCAAGAGAAAAGTAACATTCAATTCTGATTCAAATAACCTCCTTATAAATCAGATTTACTGTATTTCCATAAATACAGTCGGTATCCCCTCTGACTTAACGGCTACTATGCTCTTTCCTTTATTCAGATTTACTTTGATGCGAGCCCTGCCGTTATAGGCCTGGACCTTACGACTGCCGGTAGATGTACCCTGATTCTGAATCAATGTTCCATCACCTACCAGTTCAAATTCAAGATATTTCTTTGAATCTAGGCAACGAACGCCTTCCTTATCGTAAAGCAAAGCTTCCAACAGCACCGTGTCACCTTCACGAGACACAATATTCAATGTAGCAGAGGCTTCTTCTCCCCATTTTGCCGTCTGATATTCCTGGCTGATCTCATCCGTAATCTTTGTCTTTCCTTTTACGGCCACAGCACGAATCTCGTTCTTTCCTTCTTCATATACACAATTCCAACGCAGTCCGGCCGCCGGATAATCCTGACTGTTGCGTTTCTTCACTCCCTGGCTGACACCGTTCACGAACAACTCCACCTCGTCGCAGTTTGAATAGACCAATATTTCTTTGCGATCTCCCTGGTTACCCCAGCGCACCGGCCAGCTATGTCCGTAAATATGTACCATAGGCTCGGTCGTCCAGTATGACTGAAAGACATAATAACTTTCTTTCGGAGTGAAATCACGCTCTATTACCCCTTTCTGATTCACATACGGGACCGGATTTTCGGGACGAACAGGAGTTGAGAAATCCTTGAACGGCCAGTAAGCAGCCCCAGTCAGCCACGGCATTGTTTCCTGCTCTTTCAAATGCCAGTCGATCAGGCGGACAATATAACTTTCCGACCAGTCGCCATCCTTCGATGCACGGGCGGCGCCACCGTATAAGGAAGCATCCCCGGCACGTTCGTCGGCACCATTGCCGGATTCAATACCTTTCAGATTGGCAAATACATTCTCTGAATGACGGCGGGCGTGGCTGTCTCCTCCCCACTCCACATGCAGGAAACGTTTTACCTTCTGCATCTCCTGTTCCGAAACGGATTTATAATCAGTAAATACCCCACGATACCATCCGGCCCAGATAGAAGGAGAATAAACATCCACAATATCACTACAAAACTCACAGCGGCGGATGGCCGTCATACGGGTATCATCCAAGCGATGAGCCAGGTCATGCAATTCCTTCATAAAAGTACGGATAGCCCCTTTATCAAACTCACTGAAATCGTTGGGCCAATCATTTTCGTTACCCAGACCCCAGATAATAACGGCCGGGTGATTATGATGCTGATCGATCATATTAGCTAGCATACGACGGGCCTGTTCCTTATATACCGGACCTCCCAGACCTCCGCGGCACCAGGGGATTTCTTCCCAGACAAGGATACCCAAAGAATCACAAAGTTGGAGGATAATATCTGATTGCTGGTAATGTCCGAGACGGATAAAGTTCACACCCATATCCTTCATCAGCTGCATTTCCGTACGCATCATATCTTCAGTCATTGCCTGGGCTACTCCGGCATGATCTTCATGGCGGTGCGTTCCCTGAAGCAAAAGACGCCGGCCATTCAGGAAGAACGGGCCTTTTTCCTGAAATTCAAATTGACGGAAACCGAAGCGTTCTTCCGCTGTCAATGTCTGTCCGTCGGTATTTATAGTCAATTCGCAAGTATAAAGGTTGGGAGAATCCACGTCCCACAAGACGGGGTTTTTCACTTTTACTTCCGTCAGGAATTGATTGCCAAGAGGCTGAACATTTTCTATCGTTTGAGTAAATATCTGTTTGCGATTTGCATCATATACAGAGACAGTCACATCCGCCTTTCGTATATCTGCCGGATTATAGAAAGAGGCTTTGACTTTTACAGAACCTTCTTTCCGATTTGCCGAAAGTTCCGGTTCCAGGCGAATCTGTTCAAAAGAGGCTTTCGGAAGATAAACCAGGTTCAGGTAACGATACAGACCTCCGTAGAGATTAAAATCAGACAAATCGGACGGGATCATTTCCAGATCGCGCGAGTTATCGCAACGGATAGACAGAGGTACTTTTCCTTTGAAACGCTTCACCTGCTTATCATCCGCCATAAATGACTTCACGGCTTCCGTAATATCGACACTCCAACCGTCGTAACCACCGGTATGTTCTCCGACTAATGTGGTATAAACATATACTTTTGTCTTCTGTCCCGCTCCTTCAAAATCCAATATGATACGGCCATCCGCATAGGGATTATCAATTTTCAGCAGTGTTTTATACCAACCCGGTCCCTGATAATAATTCACATCGGGATCTACGGCATCTTCCGCATTGAAACAATGGGGAAGAGTGACTTTTTGCCAGACAGGAACCGTCTCCGGACTTCCCTGTGAAGCAGGGCGCACGGCTTCCCAGATTCCGCCCAGATCACCTTTCAGATATTCCCAGTTATCCGTTAATCGTATTTTTTGTTTAGAAGGTACTTTCCCTGCCATCGAAAAGCAACAAAACAGGAAAAGACAGGAAAAAAGAATGTTTCTCATTATTTATTCGTTTTATATTAGTTAATCATTATCAATAAAGATATACCAATGCAAAGATTGGTTAGTTCAGAATTTATCAAATATGAGTGTTTGTTTATAGCAACTGGTTGTACCTGGCTCCCCTCTCGAGAGGGGGAAGGGGGTGTGTCATATCCCCGCCATACAACCACCATAATCAGAGTCACTTGACTATTACAGGTTCATTTGCCGTTTGCTTCAGCTAACGGTTTACAAGTTGTTTCTCTCTTTTGGCTTCAGCCACATTTCTCCTAGATAGAAAACTGTAAGAAATGGGACTAAAGTCCAATGAGATAGACCACTTACTAATCCGTCAGCTGAAGCAGACGACAAATAAACCTGTTACAAGGCTTGTTTTATTGACTGGCTTTAACACACCCCCTACCCCCTCTCAAGAGGGGAGACAGTTACAACCAGTCAATAAACAGATGATTCAATTTTTTCTAAGTTCACAATATCGCTGTTCCTTCCTTCTCCAGTTTCTGTTTCCGGAGGAGGGCTTCCAGATAATAATAATCAGCATATACAATCGGGACATCCACCTCCACATTGTGCATTTTAGTACCTGTGCTATGCAATAGCAAGAAGCCTCTGTCTTTGCCGGCTGCCGCACGGTAGTTTGCTGACAGATTCTCAAGGATTGTATTTGCTTTTGTAACATAATCCTGGCGTTTAGCCGGATCATACATGCTTAACTCATATAAAGCGGAAGCTGTAACAGTTGCAGCAGAAGCATCGCGAGGCTCATTGGGTATTCCCGGAGCATTGAAATCCCAATAGGGAACAAGGTCTTCGGGCAATGTCGGACTGGAAAAGATATAATTTTCTATATGCTTCGCCTGTTCCAAAAACTCAGGCAAACCCGTTTCACGGTAACACACGGTATATCCGTAAAGTCCCCAAGCCTGTCCGCGCGACCAGGCCGATTCATGTGCATATCCCTGATGCGTATGTTTATGCAGCACTGCTCCGGTAATCGTATCATAGTCAACCACATGGTAAGAACTGTAATCATCGCGGAAATGATTCTTCATTGTCGTACGGGCATGATTTACAGCTACATTATAAAACAAAGAATCACCACTTGTCCTGAACGCCCAGAAAAGAAGTTCCAGGTTCATCATATTATCGATAATAACCGGACAATCCCATTTATCCCGGCTATGGTCCCATGAACGGATTATCCCCGCACCCTCTTTATAACGGGTAGTCAAGGTATAAGCAGCCTGTAACAGAACATCCTTATAAGCCGCATCCCCCGTCAGCCGGTAACCGTTTCCGAAACTGCAATAGACTTTAAAGCCCATATCATGCGTTCCGCCGTTCATTTTCTCACGTTCGATCAAGGCTGTTTGCTGCTGCGCCTTTTCTTTCCAAAAATCGTCCTTGGTATATTCATACATGTACCAAAGTTCACCCGGGAAAAATCCACTCGTCCAGTCGCGGGAAATAACCATATGCAACGTACCATCCGGTTCGACATTACGCGGACTGGCCAACGGGCCCAGATTTTGTTTATCACGTAATTCCTGCTTTTGTCTCGGTTCCGCACAACGGGCAGCATCCATCTCGACAAAAGCCTGTTTGAATTGTGTTCCGGCAAAAGCAAAGTTCTCCTGAACCAGATCGGGTTTCTCGATTCCGCAGGAAGCCATAGCAGCCAGTAACAGAAAAATAGGAGTTTTGAATTTCATATTCTTTCAACTAAATAAGATAAATCAATAATAACTAAAACAGAATAATCACAGCCACAACAGCGGATGACGAAGAGGAAAATTCCGTATCACCTCATCATTCTCCGGAAAATGTTCCAACTCCGACCAAAGGGAGAAATAATTTTCATCAGGCGTATCGCAGACGCTGAATAGCAAAGCTGTATGCGCCACCGGCCATTCATCCCAATACATCACATCTTTTTCAAACGGCCACGCAGACTTATCCTTTATATAGGGGTACAGCCAGGCCACCCCTTTCTGCATATTCCGTCCGTCTTCCGTTGTATATTGCCAGAGATTATTTGTATCATCGGAAAGGATATGGCACACTGTTGCCATAGCATCCAGATTGAAAAGGGAATATCCGTACGGTTTGGTTCTCGCCAATTCCAACGGAAAACTACCATCCGTATCCATCTGTCCCGGTAACAGAACTGTTTGATAACGTTCGCGGCAGAAGTCCAGCACCTCTCTATTCCCGGTATACTTTGCAAACTGGGCCGCCTGCATCACCCAGCAGGTACCATGGTTGTTTTTGGCATTCATCTCATCCTTTCCGTAAGGATGGTTCGTCAGCCAGTATAAATAGTTGGAAAACCAGTCTTTGGTAGCAACGGCATCTTCACAGGAAAGCAAACCGGCCTGTTCCATTACGATCAGTGACTGCACGACTTCCAACAGATGAATAGTATCGATTATTCCTATTCCACGGCCCGTAACAATTCCTTTTATTGCCTGGGCGTATTGAAGATCGGGATTCATCCGTGTCTCCGGATCAATGAACCAGGCACGGATATGTTTTAATGCCTGTACAATATATTTCTCATCTTTCGTCACGATCCAGGCAGAAGTCAAGTCTCCTACAATCGAACTGAAACGGATCATTGCATGGCGATGAGCAACAAAGTTCTCCGGATTCGTTTCCCCGTCACGCCGGATATAGGCACTGTCCGGATTAACCGGATCAGGCCACCAGTAATCACCTTCCGAATAAAAATCGTGTACCCCTCCGGCACTTCTCTCAGCGACAAAAGAAGTAATGGTGACAGGTTTTTGTGTTAAAGCCAGGTCTCCCCGGGTTATAATTTCCGTATGTAACAAATCTGATACCCGCTTTTGCAACCGCGTTCCGTCAGAACAACGGCAGCATACAAGTATTGTTGCAGAAATTAATAATAACAATTTTAGATTCATGGCATAGACAGATTATTTTCTGTCCAAAATTACGCCAAGCATCTCTTTCCGGTTTTTAATATTATCGCAAAAGCTTGCAGATTTATTACAAAAATGACATTTGATGAGATAATTATACAATACCGACAGATAATCGCATTCTAAATTTAAAATATTCCGTTCTATCCGTTATCTAGTATAAAAACGCATATTCATATGTATTCTCTTCTGCCGAATCACTGGATTTTTCACGTACAACCATACGAGTAATATAATCACCGGTAGTTGTAAAATGATATGTATAATTCACAGTCGTATCATCCTGACCGGAAATATTGTAGTAATAAGCAGATTCCGGCAAGTTCTTACTCTGATTACCATAAAATAGATTGAGCGGTGATAAGGCATCAAAACCGACCGGATTAAAAGAAGGTATTACACGCCATGGGAAATTACGTGGAGCTAAAGCCGTACTATATGTATATTCTATTCTTTTCTTATCCTGAGTAAATAAGGTAATATTGCCATTTTCCCAGGTATAAGCCTCTTCTTTATCGAATGTCTCCGATTTATAGCCGCTGCCATCTTCTACCGGCCAGTTCATTATTCGTGCTGCACTAACCAAACTAGCACCATTATATTTATAATTATATTCATCACTTGTATAGACCTCTTTATTCAAAGGGTTATCCTTCATAATAGATTTCCGTACAATGACATTTCCGCTCATAAGATACTCAATCCGCTCAATATCATCGCTGGGATTGACCATCGTTATCTTATTATCCACATATATAAACGGAACATTTTTACCTTTGACAAAATCCAATGAAGCAATCTTTCCTTCATTGGTGTATTTTACATTAACGAAAAAAACCACATCCGTCCCGTTCTTTGTACAAACGATTTGAGACAGTTTATCCAACTCCGGAACAACGGGCTTATCATCATCACCACACGATAACAACCCAATAGCCATTACCACTAATAAGAATACATACTTTTTCATCTCTTCCACATTTACTATTCAACCTCACAAAAGTAAAACATTTGGCAAAATAAAGGCAGATGTAACCAATTTTAAGTAATCTCTACATTTTAATAACATGGATTCACTCCCCTTTTATCAGCTGCTGTATCTTATTTTTATCGCCCACTACCCAGACCAGGTCGTCCGGTTCGAACACCGTATCGTTATCCGGCGTCATCAGCGAATCCCCGTTACGTTCGATCGCAACAATCAGGCAGTTGTACCGCCGGCCTACGTTCGACTGCATGATACTTTGTCCGAGGAACGGAAAACTGTCATCGACAACAAACGAATTGACCGTAACCTCTTTCGGCTGCCCGACCGAACAATCGGAACCGTTCTCCTGATCTTCCAGCTTAGCCTGAAAGGCTTTTAACTGTTCGTCGGTTCCTACCACAACCACCTTATCCTGCGGATAAATATGATCGGAACCACCGGGGATATAGATTTTATGATCACCACGGATGATCTCTACGATACTTACTCCAAACTCCTTCCTAAGCGGCAAATCCGACAGCGCTTTCCCTGCATAGGGAGAACAAGGGGAAACCGGAACTACGGCCAGGTGTATATCTTTATCACTTAACTGATTATTAAAACTCGCCTTCAACGGATTACGTTTCCGGTCGACCTCTTCCCTACGGTTCAGGTTAGTAAGGAAATGGGCTTCCAGCCTAGAATACTGGTTCAGGTCGCGGCGGAACAGAATAACAAGGATCAGGACTCCCACTGCAATAATAGCTCCGATGCCATATTGCACATGATAATATTTGATCAATACGATTGAAACAAACAAAATGGCGACGAATACCCTGAACAACACTAACGCCACCAGTTTCCCATGATTATATTTATTATCCTTCCACAGGCTCATAAACAACTCAGGCGAATTATTCTTGTTCGCCACCAATCCGGCCAGAAACGGTACCATCAGGAGAAGCGTCAGTACACTCATAATAATATTTCCCCACATCTCCATCGCCGGAAATTTTTCTACCAGCAACGGATAAATAACCTGGGTAGACAGCAACAAAATAGCCGTCAGCAACACCGAATGAATCAATATCTTTCCTACATAAATCTTTAATAGCTTACGCCAGTCGCTTTCATGGTTGATCGTTTTCGTTCCGGAAGAATAGCGGTCCAGAAAATCGCGCGTCTTATCCGGCAACACCTTGTACAGCCACTCAGCAAACGGTCCCGACAAACGGATAAAATAAGGAGTTGTAAAAGTCGTTATCACCGACACGGCAACGATAATCGGATAGACATACTCGTCGAGTACCTTCAACGACACCCCTAAAGCCGCAATGATAAAGGCAAATTCTCCGATCTGAGCCAGACTGAAACCCGACTGAATTGATGTTTTCAGCGGTTGTCCGGACAGAAGTACTCCGAAAGACGAAAAGAAAGCCTTCCCCACGATCGTCACCAACGTGATCAGAATGACAGGCCATGCATATTGCACCAGGACAGCCGGATCGACCAGCATGCCCACCGACACGAAAAAGATGGCGCCAAACAAATCCTTGACAGGCTTGATAATATGTTCGATGCGCTCCGCCTCTATCGTTTCGGCGAGGATAGACCCCATGATAAAAGCCCCCAAAGCAGCCGAGAAACCCGTTTTCGTCGCTACCACCACCATTCCCAGACACAGGCCCAATGCAATAACCAGCAACGTTTCATCATTCATCAGCTTCTTCACCTTTTTCAGGAAAGCCGGAATAATAAATATACCTACCAGAAACCAGAGAATCAGGAAAAAGGCGACCTTCAGGATACTACCGATCATTTCCTCCCCGGCAAACTCCTGGCTCACCGCCATCGTTGAAAGCAAGACCATCATAATAATGGCAACCAGGTCCTCGACGACCAATGTCCCGAACACAATCCCCGTAAACCGCTGGCTTCGCAAGCCAAGGTCATCAAAAGCCTTTATAATGATCGTTGTCGACGACATCGACAGCATCCCGCCCAGAAATATGGAATTCATCGTAGACCATCCCAGCAGATGCCCGACCAGATAACCAACGATCAGCATCGTTATCACCTCGGTCATCGCTGTAATAAAAGCGGTAGAACCGACATTCATCAACTTTTTGAAACTAAACTCAAGTCCCAGGGCAAACAGCAGGAAGACGACTCCCATCTCCGCCCACAAATTAATATTTTCAACGTCTACAACCGTAGGAAAAATCTGTACATAAGGCCCGGCCAGTAAACCGGCGACGATATACCCCAGCACCAGGGGTTGTTTCAGCCATTTAAATAATAAAGTAATTATCCCTGCGGATATAAGAATCAATGCAAGATCGGAAATCAAATCAGGTAAATGCGACATACACTATATTATTGATTAATCTGTTAGCTAACAAAAATAACATTTTTCCGTATTTTATCAAGTACAGCCAATGCTTTTTTCTAACTTTGCTAGAAATAAATAAAAACATCTATCTATTTACTTAAATCTGTTAGTATATGAAAAACAAGATTATTCTCTTTCTTGTTCTGTGTTTCTGTTTTAATTTAGCAGGATTCGCGCAAAGTACCGTTCATGAATCGGTCAAGTTCCAAAGTAAAAAGTTAGGAAAAGAGGTCTCCTACTCGATCTATCTCCCGGACGGATACAACAGCTCCGAACGTTATTATCCGGTGCTTTACCTGCTGCACGGTTATACCGATGATGAAACCATGTGGATACAAACCGGGCAGATGCAGGAAATTACCGACCGCGCCATCTGTAGCGACCAGGCCGTGCCTATGATCGTTGTCATGCCGGATGCCTGGGATACCTGGTATATCAACCAATACGATGGGAAGGTACCCTACGAAGACATGTTTTTTGAAGAGTTGATTCCCCATATCGAAAAGACCTACCGCGCCCGCAGTAACAAAGAGTTCCGTGCCATCGCCGGACTGTCGATGGGAGGTTACGGTTCGTTCCTTTACACCCTGCATCATCCGGATATGTTTTCCGCCTGTGCCCCGCTTAGCGCCGCTATTTTCGACGACAGCGTGATGGAACGCCGCCAGGCCGAATCCCACAAAGACCTCTTCGCCCGCCTGTTCGGTCCCGGACTGGATTACTGGCACAAAAACAGCGTCTTAAAAATGCTTTCCGAACTGGATAAAAAGGATCTGCCCCGCATCCGTTATTACATCGACTGCGGAGACCAGGACGGTCTGCTGGATGGTAATTTCCAGGCCCATAAGATCATGCGGGAGAAAGGGATAAAGCATGAATTTCGTGTCAGAGGCGGCGGACATACCTGGTTATACTGGCGTACGGCATTACCCAACGTCCTGGAATTTGTCAGCGGAGCATTCCGGAGGGATCAATAGTAATCAGTACCAAGATACCCCCAGAACATACCGGTGCGCCCCACTATGCACAACAATTACATACTCACATTCTTGCGCCTGAAGGCACGCTACTGCTTTATCTGTGTCATCTGTGGACCATATAGAAACTTGATACATTAAGTTCAATTATTTCTAAATTGGCATATTGGCTCATTTTTTCTATAATGGAACTATTGCCCATCAACTCATTATTTCTTATACCAAACCGGACCCGGCTGATTTCCCATTTCAAACTCAAGCGTTGCGCCGCTCATGATCTGGTCGTGGGTGATATAGCTCTTGTCGTAAGGCTGGCCATTCAGTTTGACTGACTGGATATAGATATTCTCCGCATTTACTCCCGGAGCTAAAATCTTGAATACTTTACCATCCGCCAAATGCATTTTTACTTCCGGGAACAAAGGTGTTCCTATCTCATACTGTCCGCCTACCGGATCGACAGGATAAAATCCCATCGCACTGAAAACGAACCAGGCCGACATCTGTCCGCAATCTTCATTACCACAGATACCATCCGGCGCATTCAGATACAAATCATGCAAAACCTGAGCCACATACTTCTGCGTCTTCCAGGGTTGTCCCACCTTATTATACAGATAAATAACATGATGGCTCGGTTCGTTACCATGCGCATATTGTCCGATCATACCTGTACTGAAAATTGGCAGGTCTTCTTTCGCATCCGGAGCATACGTAAACATGCTATCCAGCTTTTCCGTGAAACGCTCCTTGCTGCCCAGCAAACCGATCAAGCCGTCCAGATCCTGCGGAACATACCAGAAATACTGCCATGCATTACTTTCGCAGATATCTTCCGTATAATCTTTCGCATTGAACGGAGTTACGAAATTACCCTTTTCATCACGCGGCTGCATAAAGGTCGTTTCAGGATTATAGACATTGCGATAGTTCTGTGAACGTTTATAGAATTCATCCGCAATCGCTTTCTTTCCCATCTTTTCCGCCATACGGGCAATGCAATAGTCATCGTAAGCATATTCCATTGTTTTGGACAACGACCAGTTTTCCCATTTTTCCGGATCACTGTTAGCCGGTACATATCCCAACTTCTTATACTCCCCGATACCCCGGTAATCATCTCGGTTAGCCGTAGCAACACATGCCTGTAAAGCCAGTTCCGGATTAAAAGTACTGATACCTTTCAGGTAAGCATCCACAATCACAGGAACAGCGTGATAACCGATCATCATATTCGTTTCATGCCCATACAGGTTCCACAAAGGAAGGGCGCCATTCTGTTCGTAGAATTTCAGGAAACCCTGAATCATATCGTTCACACGTTTCGGGTCCGTATAAGTGTACAACGGATGGGCTGCCCGGTAAGTATCCCACAAAGAGAAGGTCGAATAATTATTCCAACCGTCAGCCTTATGTATCTGATTATCCGGACCATAATACGAGCCGTCCACATCACTGAAAATAGTCGGGGCGATCATCGTATGATACATGGCGGTATAGAACTTAACCAGGTCATCTGTATTATTGCCGTTCACTTCGATCTTCGACAATTCTTTGTTCCAGCGGGCAACAGCCTCCGTATGATAACGGTCAAAATCGTTGACCGGCACTTCTGCCTGAAGGTTCTTTGCCGCACCTTCCATGCTCACACCCGAAATAGCCGTATTCACCAGAATCTCTTCGTCCTTTTCCGTATTAAAATCGAAACGGGCGACATAGGCTGTACCGATACGGCCTTTATCCTTCGTCACAATCGCCGTTGTATCCATATGGTAAGCAACAAACGGTTTGGAGAAACGGGTCTGGAAATAGACATGCTGGTCGGGCGACCATCCCTGTGAAAAACGGTAACCGCGGATAGTAACGGAATCGACCACCTCGATATAAGAATCAAGCGTAAAATCCCAGTTCATCGCTTTCTTCAGATTCAGGAAAACGGAGGCTTCCGCCTTCGGGAACGTATAACGCTGGATACCGCAGCGTTCGGTAGCCGTCAATTCGACATTAATATTATAGTCTTTCAGCAACACCCGGTAATAACCGGCCGAAGCAGCCTCGTCATTATGTGAAAAAGTGGAATAAATACCCAGCGGTGCTTCAGCCTCTTTATACGGACGGGTCACCGGCATAAAGGAAATATCATATAAATCTCCTGCCCCGGTACCGGAAAGATGCGTATGGCTGAAACCGGCAATCGTCGTATCCGGATAAAAATAGCCTGAGATACGGTCCCATCCGGGCAACCCGTTATCAGGACTTAACTGCACCATACCGAAAGGAGCCTGTGCTCCCGGGTAAGTATTCCCGGTAAAATCAGTACCGATCATAGGATTAACATACTGCGCATAATCCGCCTCCTGTTGTTTCTCCGGCGTGCAGGCCATCAAAGCCAGCAAGGAGACCGCCAATAAAGTGATGTGCCTCATTTGTTTATAAATTGTTTAAGTCTTGACAAATATACAAAAAGAGACGTAACATTTAAACAATGTACGTCTCTTTCTATAACTAAATTCCAATGTCTATGGTTTATTAACCTTCATTTTCTTCTTCGTCCTCTTCATCCGGTTCTTCTACCGGCGGTTTTCTTACAAAGAATGCACTTAATTCGTACAAACCGTAAAGCGGGAAGAACACGACACTCAGTGTAAACGGATCGCTACTTGGTGTTATAAATGCTGCGGCAACAAGCAATCCCACAATGGCATGGCGCCTGTACTTATGGAAAAATCCTCTGTGCAGCAATCCCAGCTTCGACAACAACCACGATACCAACGGCATTTCGAAAACAATCCCCATCACAAAGATCAGCATCAGGAAGTTATCCATATACGAATCCAGGGAAACCTGTTCGGTTATATTAGCACTCAGTTGATACGTTGCCAAAAATCGAAGAGTCATCGGAAACACCATAAAATAACCTACGGCACATCCCAGGAAAAACATAATCGTTCCGAAAAAGAATACCCAGCGGATATTTTTCTTTTCGTTCTCATACAAAGCCGGACTGATAAATCTCCATACCTCATACATCAGATAAGGGAAAGTCAATACAAGGGCCAGCCAGAATGAGGTAGTCATATGAGTAAAGAACTGAGATGCCAGCTTGATATTTACTATATCTACATGAAAAGTATCATTGCAGAAATCAGGTAAAACATCAAACCACGGACTAATATCAATAAGCCACTTGTTCAGTTCACACAACCAACGATAAAGAATAAAATCAGCATAGCAGGGAGCCATAATAACGTGATCGAAAAGATCACGCATAAAAGCAAAACTACCGATAGCAAAAACAAAGAGCGCCAGAATAGAACGGAATAAAGTCCAACGAAGTTCTTCCAGGTGGTCCCAGAAGGACATTTCATCTTGTTCCAATTCTTCCATTTCGTCTACTTCTTATCGTTGTCGTCCAGCTTAATGTCGTCTTCTAATCCTTTTACACCGTCTTTAAAGTTCTTCACACCTTTACCGATACCTTTCATCAGTTCAGGGATTTTCTTTCCACCGAAAAGCAACAACACAACAATAGCGATGATAACGATTTCGCCTGTACCTAAATTTCCTAAAAATAGTAATTCGTTCATGATATTATAAATATTAGTCGTTAATATTCTCCTTTTAATAGGGGCAAAGATACTATTTGTAACGAATAGTCACTCCATTATTCTAAATTTATTACCTTTGCACCGTCTTAAAAAACTGAAATTAGAAAAAGATTAGAAAGATGAAAGCTTATGTATTTCCCGGTCAGGGTGCACAGTTTGTCGGAATGGGAAAAGACCTTTACGATAACAATCCCCTTGCAAAAGAGATGTTTGAGAAAGCAAACGAAATTCTCGGTTTCCGCATTACAGATCTGATGTTCGCAGGAACAGACGAAGATCTGAGACAAACCAAGGTTACACAGCCTGCCATATTCTTACACTCGGTTATCCTCGCTAAAACTTTAGGCGACCAGTTCAAACCGGATATGACAGCCGGGCACTCCCTGGGTGAGTTCTCTGCACTTGTTGCAGCCGGAGCACTATCTTTTGAAGATGGTCTGGTATTGGTTTCCAAACGTGCCATGGCTATGCAGAAAGCTTGCGAAGCCACTCCTTCTACGATGGCTGCCGTACTGGCTTTGCCGGATGCAACAGTTGAAGAAATCTGCGCAAGTATTACAGACGAAGTAGTTGTTTGTGCAAACTACAACTGTCCGGGTCAGCTGGTTATCTCCGGTTCAATCCCCGGTATCGACGTTGCCTGCGAAAAGATGCTGGCTGCCGGTGCAAAACGTGCATTGAAGTTGAAGGTGGGCGGTGCATTCCACTCTCCGTTGATGGAGCCGGCCCGTGCCGAACTGGCTGCCGCTATCGAAGCGACTCCGATCCACAAACCTTCTTGCCCTGTTTACCAGAATGTAAGCACAAAAGGTGAAACCGATCCTGAAACCATCAAGGCCAACCTGATCGCCCAGCTGACAGCTCCGGTTCGTTGGACTCAAAGCGTTCAGAACATGATCGCCGACGGTGCCGACCATTTCATCGAATTAGGACCGGGTGCCGTACTGCAAGGATTAGTCAAGAAAATCAATAAAGAAATGACTACGGAAGGTATGCAATAAGCTACAAATCCATGTATATAAAAAAGGTTGGCAAAAGAATATTGCCAACCTTTTTTTATTCTTAAATATGACTTCTACGATATACTTAATAATTCAATATTTATCAAAAGTGAATGTTACTTTTCTCTTGATAGAAAAGTAACCAAAAGATCAAGGCTCAACCGGCTTCACTGCTTCGGTGAAAGACTCCACTCGAAAATCCGAAACTCGCTACGCTCAAACAACGGATTTTCTTTACCGTTCCGTCTTTCACCTACGCGGACGTTCACCCGCTTAGGCCTTTCCAAGGAAGCTGTGCTTCCTCCTAGGATGGCCGAGACAGACACTTATATAATATAACAGATCCTCTCTTTTTCAACAGCCGGTATCGGCAATCCCAGAAGAACGCAAAGCGTTCTATGAAAGGCCTCAGCTGATGAGCGTTAAACGAAGCAGCCGCAGAGAGCGTCCGGAGGCTGTGCTGTTTGAGCGAAGCGAGTTCACAGACGACAGCGAACGGAGGATGCGCAGTAGCGAAGCAGGTGTAGCCTTGATCTTTTGCCTACTTTTCCATCAAGGGAAAAGTAGGTTCAATTATTTCTAAACACAAACCAAACTCCCAATAACAATACCCCTCCCCCACCCAGCACCCACCAAACCGGCAAGCGCCCCAGCGACCAGCCGCTTTCTTTCTGCTCCGTAGCCACAGTTTCCCGCAGTCGGCGGCTTTCCTGCCGCGAAAGTGAGAGCAGGGTATCCTGACTGACAGATACCTGCCGGCAGTCCGCGACAGCACGCCTTATTTGCCCTACATACTGCCTGCCATTGCTGTCGGGTGCGGAAAGCGACACCTCTTCCCACCGGAGCACCGTTTGCATATCAGACTTCCATAAATGCTCCGCCCTCAAACTATCACACCGTTCTGCAACCAACGAATCCCTTTCCCCGAACGTCCGGTCGGTAGCCACCCGCCTCCCCGTCTTACAGCCACTGCCTGCCAACATGATACATAAACACAACACCATCCCCTTATCCTTCTTTCTCATCCCTTCTGATCTTATATTTATAACTATAATCCACCCCGAATAACGCCCCTGAAAACGTCGACACCTCACCGAACCCCACCAACACCGAGTTATGTATCTCCCCTGCCGGACTACACCAAAACCCCATAAACAACAATACAACACCTGCCAGCGACAACAAAACCGCCACCCATAACTGGCAACTAAGCGGCCAACCCCTTCTTTTACAATATCCCATACTCCTCCTCCGCATCAAAACAAGGACACTCTTTCAACCATTCATCCCGCGTGATCTTCCCGTCGCCATTCTGGTCGGGCGACAAATCACGGTGCCCGCAGATCCGGCATCCCGGATACTGCACCAGCAGCAGCAACAGCAATCCCCTGATAGACAATTTCTGCCTCTCCGTACGCGTATCTTTCGGATGCCCGCCGGCATCCAGCCCACCTTCGTAACAAATCCCCAGGCTGAACGCGTTATACCCTCTCACATGTGCCGGAATCTGCTCCGGCGGACGCATCGGCACGACCTCACCCGAACGGCGGATATAATAATTATAACCGGCCGAAAAGAAACCACGCGCCTTATGGTCACGTTCCAGCTGCTCCGGCGTATACTCCATCGTCTCACGGGTAGCCGAACAATGCAAAACAATCAGATTAATTTTTCTCATGATTCAATTCTGTTTATCGTTAATATGAAAGCAAATGTACAGGAAGGGGAAAGTATGGAATCGGTTTAAATGGGAATAGCAGGGAATAAGAGGGAATAAAACAGATTTTACCGGGAACCTGAGTATTCAGGTAAAGAGACAAGGATTGAACCCGAACACGTTCACCGTCCCGCTTCGTTTATTTATTATCAAATATTCCAGGTCTCAGGATCGCCCAGATGATCCACCAGGATCTCCACCTGGCGCGGCGTAAACATACGCTGTCCCTTGCGGTAACCCGCTTTCTTCAGATCATCCAGCAACTCTTCATCCCGTCTGATCCACAACGACAACTGTGCAGAAGCCGATTTCGGTAAAATACCCGGGAAATACAACCGAGCCAGTTCCGTATGCCCCCATACCTTGCTCTTATCCATGATTGTTTTGTTTTTGTTGTTTTTCTTTCAGTTGCAAATATTCCTCGTAAGTGATACCGCCGGACGACACATTCTCCGGTTTCTCCTCCTTCTTTCGTGCCGCCTTATAACGGTTTGTCTCCGCCAGGCGTTCGCCCATAAACTGCATCAGCGCACTGGTGACAGTCAACGCATCCACCATCCCGTAAAAACGGCCGTAACGCCCACATTTCAGCCGATGGAAAAACAACAGCAATTCCGTCACCTTCAGATAAGGATATTCCGCCAACACCAGACGCGACAACTCGCGCTGGCGGTTGACCGGCATTTTCTCTTTCACCCCGACGAACAAGTTAATATCTTCCAGCAGAGCGCATATAAACACCATGACCACCAACTCGCCATACCCCAGGCAAACCGTTTCCAGCATGGGAGCCGTACCGAAATAAGCACGCTCGGTATAACGGGCGGCCATTACCTGCATATCCGGTTTAAACGTATTCAGGAATTTCTCCGCATTCCCGTAACGAGCCGTCATATCAGCAACATCTTGTTGCTTCTTCAGCCATGCGGAGGAGTTCTTCCCGTCGGGCAGCTTCTCCGTTATCGTCTGAAAATCGAGTTTCATTTGATTTTCCATATTGTGTAGATTGATTTACATTTTGATTTCCATTTCCATTTTCCGGGGTTTTCGTTACAGAAACCGGAGTTTCTGTTGCAATAACCGGGGTTTCTGCAACAATAACCCCTTCATTCGCCCAATTATCCGGTATTTCGAGATCCGGATCGATCTTTATTCCGAGTCTTTTACTGATCTCCCGGAAGCGTCTCTGTATCGCCAGCGAAGAAAGTACCTGCCGGTATTCCAGCAGTTCCCTGTCGAACAACTGAAGATCTATACAATAAAGGACCGCCTCACTAACCGTGGCCTCGTCCAACCCCAGGATAACAGAGATATCGAAACAGAAATCACTGTCGTAAGAAATATAATACCCCTTCTCCCGGTAAATTTCACAAAGGATCGCTAAATAAATACAGATGCCCTTACACCCGTACTTTCGGAGCAGGCGTTGTATTTTCCTGTCCGAATACAGGTCCGTATCCAGCGGAAAATAGCCCAGTCCTTTTTTTAATGGTCTAGCCATAATTTTAATTTTTAAAATGTTGATTACCTGAAGCACCAACGGTTAACAAATCCGGTGCGAAAGAAAGGAAGTGATTTACAATAAAAGTCTTTGGCGTGTACAAAAACAGTAAAAGTTGAACTCCAAACTCCCGTTTAAAATTCAACCCTTAGACTCTTTATGCGGTAAACATAGGAAAATATATTTTTAAAACCTATTTTTCCGGTAAAAATCCAGGGCGACCGCACCAAAATTCCTCTAAAAAGTTTATCATTGCAAAATGAATACCTCTAATTATTTTTCAGAAGTGACAGATCCTCGTGTAACAGGTCGCTGTCTACATTTGTTGTCAGAT
>NZ_JAMOKT010000065.1:0-38171 GCF_023656795.1 Parabacteroides caeci | reverse complement strand
ACCGGGCATGTGCCCACAACACGAAAAAATATGGCAGATATTAGCTCAGATCAAGCTTTAAATGGACTAAAAATTAAAACGGATGCCTTACCGAATGATTGGTATGTGACATTAGTTAATCCCAAAGAAGGAGAACCGGGAGAGAATATGACGGTAGCGCGGTTTGTAGAATTGCTTACAAGTAAAATACCTAATGCAACGAAAGATGCAAATGGGTTGATGAGCAAAGCCCTTATCCCTTATAATGGTCTTTGGACTATAACACTTAAAGAAGGGGAAGAATATGATTTAGGAGGATATCGTTACTGTAGAGCATTTACTGTAACGATTCCGAATTCAGGAATCGTCGGATTTTTTGTTGTAGACTTATTTTCCAACTCTCATTTGATTTATGGCGGAAGTCCTTTTTCTGAAATATATGGAGAGTCAAATAAAGTGTCTCTTGGAAGAAAGGTAACAGCTGGAAATGTTTTCGTTTGCAATAAATTATCACAAACAATCGAAATAGGAATAGTGTAAAATATGGATAAAAATATAGAAAAACGATACTATCTCAATCGAGATAGACAGAAGCTTATAGAATCCTTACAAGCCTCTGATTATAAGATTATCAAAGCGACAGAATATGAAGCTTTGGGGTTAGATTATGAATATGACCTTAATGCTTTGCATCAGGAACGACAATCTATCCGGGACCAGATCAATTTGCTTGAAGAAAAAATCGTTGAACTGGACGAACTGAAAGGAGGAGCAGGGAAAGAATAGTTCAAAACGCAAAAAAAATGAGCCAGCAGGGATGTTTTTGCTGGCTCATTTTTTATTACACAAAAGAATCAAAAACCTTTACACCTAATTGTCTATCCTGATCAAGCACATGAGCGTAGACCAATGTTTGTTTAATATTACTATGTCCCATGATTTCTTTTAGAGTATTGATATCTTTTGTTTTTCGTAAAAAAATTGTAGCGAAAGTATGACGTCCGAATTTTGCACAAAGTTCTCTTTTTATACCAGCGGCGGAAGCTATGAGTTTCAATTTTTCGTTTACTTTTTGATCTGTGATCATGCCCTCCCATAAAGATCCAGATTTCCTGTTTTTGCGTTTATGATTAATAATTTGTTGGAGTGGCTCAGAGATAGGGACTCTTACAACTCGTGGTCGTATGTTTACCATTTTCCCTCGCATATACCAAAATTCATTATTGCCGATCTGGTCGATTTGTAAAGATCTGGCATCTGAAATATGTAATGAGCTGAAACACATAAAAAGGAAAAATTCTAACACATCATGAGTTGTCCCTGTAAATAGATGTTGATGGTACATATCGACAAGAGTTTTTAACTCTTGTTCTTCTAGGGATTCTGCGGTTGTATCTAATGCTCCTCGGAGTTTTAAACTTTTGATGGGGTTTTCTTTTATAATTTCTTTTTTAACGGCTTCATTTATATAGACAGCAATAGTACCAATCGTCTTATTAATAGTAACTTCATTGTTGCCACGCTTGTTTCTTAGATAAAGAACGAAGCGGCGGAACATATCTGTAGTTAGTTGATCAAATAATAGATATGGTTGAAATTGCTTTAGTTTATTTAGGCAAGCACAATGTTTCTTTCGTGTTGCTTCCGCCACCTCCTGAAATCGTAATCGTTGGTATTCCTCACAGAATGCATAAAAGTCCTGATGGTTTTTAGGGGAGTTGTATTCCTTCCAAAAAAGATCGGTTGTCAATCGTTCTTTCCGTAAACGGTAGCAGACTAGAATGTCGTTAATAGTTGCTTTTATATTTGATATGATTAAGTTCTTGTCAGAAGCAAATTCATATGATTTTTTGATTACACCGCTCTCTTTATCGAAATAAGCAGGGGGGACACTAATGCGTGTCGGAACCTCTATTTTTTCACGATTGATATAAAAACTAATGTAAACAGGAGCTTCTCCATGTTTGTTAACTCTTTTCTGTGATACGTTGAATGTTGCCATATATTTACCTACAATATTAGTTTTACCTGCATTGAATAATGAATATTTGTGAATTTATTTTATGAACATGCTTGTATGTGATTGATATGCCATAAAATAACAAGGGCGGCATCCCTTGCGGAATGTCGCCTTTGTGAATAGCTGTTAAATTGTGGAGAATATCGGACTTTAGAACTATACTGATACTCAATATGTAACAGATGTTTGTTCCCTACAAATTCCCTACAGTTGTCAGTTATTATCCAGTTAAATAATTTTTTTTCATGATGAATATAAGTGATTGAAATGTTATAAAATAACAAAGGGAATATCCATTGCTGAATACTCCCGTAATATTTAATATGTGTTAATTTGTGGAGCATATCGGACTCGAACCGATCACCTTTAGACTGCCAGTCTAACGCTCTAGCCAGATGAGCTAATGCCCCGTCGTTTTATTTTCGAGTGCAAATATAGAGTTTTTCCTGATATTAGCACTATCTTTGTGTAAGAAATTTAGAGAAAAAGAATATGATCGTTTATAATACAACATTTAATATAGAGAATGATATCCTTGCCGAGTGTATTGAATATCTGAAAAAGAGTTATATACCCCGTGCGGCAGCTAGCGGATTTCTGCGGACACCTTATCTGCGTCGTATTTTACAGGACGAGACGGAGGATGCAACCAGCTATTCGGTTCAGTTCCATGTAAAGAATCCGGAAACACTGGAGTATTGGATGCAGTCCGAAGGCCGTGACTTGCAACAGGAGCTAGTGAACCGTTTCGGAACCAAGCTGGTGGGCTTCAGTACCTTATTGGAGGAAATAGACCTGGAGTCATGACGAAAGACCGTGTCATATTGGGTATCGACCCCGGAACAATCGTGATGGGATACGGCGTTCTGAAGATTGAAGGGAATAAACCGAAGCTTGAAGCTATGGGCGTTCTTCAACTGAATAAGTACGAGGACCATTACTTGCGTTTGAAAAAGATATTCGAACGGGTACTGGCCCTTATCGACCAGTATCACCCTGACGAATTGGCAATCGAAGCACCGTTCTTCGGGAAGAACGTACAGAGTATGTTGAAGCTGGGAAGGGCGCAAGGTGTCGCTATGGCAGCAGCATTGGAACGCGAAATTCCTATCTTCGAATATGCACCGTTGAAGATCAAGATGTCTATTACCGGTAACGGGAATGCAGCCAAAGAACAGGTGGCGGGAATGTTGCAACGTTTCCTACATATCCCTCAAGAGTCGATGTTGCCCCAGTTGGATGCAACCGACGGATTGGCAGCCGCTGTTTGTCATTATTTCCAGACAAATAATCCGATTTCGGAGAAGAAGTATAGTGGATGGAAAGATTTCATGGCAAAGAATCCCGGTAAAGTACGGAAGTAAGTAGAGATTACAGCATAAAAAACTCCGGTCCTTGGTTAACAGGAACCGGAGTTTTTTTATTGAGAAAAGAAATTATCTTTTGCCAAGTTCATGATCCAGAAGGATGGCATGATGTTCGCCGTACAGCTTCAACTTGTCGACGATTGCTTTTGCTGTCGATTCTTCTTCTACCTGTTCGCGAACGAAACCGTATAAAAAGTCTTTGGCTGCATGATCGTTGTCTGCTTCTGCAATATCGACCATCTTGTCAATCAGTTCTGATACATGTACTTCGTGTTTGTAGACATGTTCGAATACTTCCAGTGGAGTACCCCATGCAGTCGGAACGACATTGATCTGGTTGATGACGATGTCGCCACCGCGGTCGATAGCGAAATCGATCATTTTGTGGGCATGTTCCATCTCTTCTTCAGCCTGTTTCCGCATCCAGTGTGCACAACCGTTCAGTCCTGCTTTCTGGAAATAGATCGACATTGACAGGTACAGGTTTGAAGACCACATTTCAGCTTCTACCTGTTCATTGAAAGCCTTTGATAAGTTCTTACTTAAGATCATAATATTTTACTTTTTTGAGTTGTATCTGTATAAAATTGGTCACAAAAAGTGTGCCAGACTATTTTATACAATACCTTGCGCCATCATAGCTTTGGCAACTTTCATGAAGCCGGCAATGTTGGCACCTTTCACATAGTTCACATAATTACCGTCTTTACCGTGGGCGACACATTGTTCGTGAATAGCGCCCATGATCTGATGCAATCTGGCATCCACTTCATCGGCAGTCCAGGAGATATGCATGGCATTCTGTGTCATTTCCAGTCCAGAAGTAGCTACGCCGCCGGCATTAACCGCTTTGCCCGGAGCAAATAGTTGTTTGTGTTCGATAAACAGGTCGACTGCTTCGGCTGTACATCCCATGTTGGAAACTTCGGCAACGCATAATGTTTTGTTCTCGATCAGCTTACGTGCATCGTCGGCATCCAGTTCGTTCTGTGTGGCGCAGGGCAGGGCGATATCCACTTTCTGTTCCCAGGGCTTCTTGCCGGGATAGAAAGTGGCGTTGGGATATTCGTCGGCATAAGGAGCCACGATATCGTTGCCACTGTTACGCAGTTCCAGCATGTATTCGATTTTATCACCCGAAATACCGTCCGGATCATAAACATATCCGTCCGGACCGGAGATGGTTACGACTTTGGCTCCCAATTCGGTCGCTTTCTTCGTTGCTCCCCAGGCTACATTTCCGAAGCCGGAAACGGCAACTGTCTTACCTTTTATATCTATGCCGTGAGTTTCAAGCATTTGATGTACGAAATATAAAGCACCGTATCCGGTTGCTTCCGGACGAAGGATCGAACCTCCGAACTCCATGCCTTTACCTGTAAAAGTACCGGTGTTTTCGCGAGCCAGTTTCTTGTACATGCCATACATATAACCGACTTCACGTCCGCCAACGCCAATGTCGCCTGCCGGAACATCGCGGTCCGGTCCTAAGTTACGCCACAGTTCCATGATAAAAGCCTGGCAGAAACGCATGATTTCTGCGTCGCTCTTGCCACGGGGTGCAAAATCGGACCCACCTTTACCGCCGCCCATCGGCAGGGTTGTCAGCGCATTTTTGAACGTTTGCTCGAAGCCCAGGAACTTCAGGATAGATAAGTTTACCGACGGGTGGAAACGAATTCCTCCTTTATACGGGCCAATCGCATTATTAAATTGTACGCGATATCCTAAATTAACTTGCACTTCACCTTTATCGTCTACCCAAGGTACACGGAAAGTAAAAATGCGTTCGGGTTCAACCAACCGTTCGATGATTTTGGCTTTCTCGAACTCTGGATGCTGGTTATAAACCTCTTCTATTGATAAAAGAACTTCTTTCACGGCCTGCAAGTACTCTTTTTCACCCGGGTGCTTTGCTTCCAGTGCAGATAAAATAACTTCTGTCTTCATAGCGTTTCTTGCTTTTAGGAATAACAATGTGTAGGCAAATGTAGCGAATCCTATGGAATGACCAAGTGTTTTGCTTACTTTTTGATAGTGAATTATATGTTTTTAATCATCCGCAATAAGCAGTTTATAACAATGCCCATCCTAACAACCTTAGGATGGGCATTATTAGGTGATTAGAATGGGCATTGTAACGACCTTAGAATGCCCATTCTAACAACCCCTTGATTTGCAGGGCGTAGGTGCTTGGTGGCAGGCGGGTGGAGGGGTTAAGGTGTGGGGGACATCCCGGGACTATCGTTGCGGACCGGGCGTATCCCGAAACCATCGGTATTGTAGAAGGCCTCATAAGGGGCTATCAGGTTCAGCCCATCACCGCCTCTATTGGTCCATTTACCTCCGGGCTGAATATCATTACGGTGGAACTTCAAGTGGTAAGAGTTTGTCTCATTATCTGCCATATTGAACCAAACATAACCTTCGCCCATGAGATCGGGATCCCCCGTATTCGGATATTGTACAACCTGTGCGTGACCATCATAATCTCGGTAACCGGTGACAGGGAAGATGATGGATTGAATTTTCCTCGTGTCCGTGTAAAGTTCCAAAACTTGCCTGTTTACTGAGCTGCCGGAATAATAGTCCGACAGCATGTTGCTTTCAAGTACATCATACCAGTCATACGGAAATTTTGCATTTCCTCCATGGGTTGTAAATCCGGTGAAAACAGTGTTGTCACCTACCTGATATCCCGGAGGGCAGGGGTCATAGACCGTCTTATTACCATTATTTGACCACAGGTCGGAATATGATTTGTTTGTACTATAAAAACCTTTCTTATAATCCTTGGGGTCATTGGGCTGTCGCGTAGCATTATGCCATTTGTCAGGATTCTTAACAAGCACCTCAAGGCACTCTATAGTGTTTTTACGGTTTATGTTATTTGCAAATTGCGCCGGTTCATTATAAAGTCTGGGAGGATCATAGTCCCCACTTTCACCATAAGGGGTGGTGCTATCATGAGTCCATCTCTTTTTGTTTTCCCAAAGTTTGTTTGATCCGACAAACGGATCCTTACGTCCCCACTGGTAGTAAGGATGGTCGCCACGAGGAAGGAGAAAATGGGGATATTGCTCAATCGTCCTTATTATCTCGTGCTCTCCTACTTTGAATGTTATATCACATTTGCGGCGCTTATAATATTTTATCTTTTTGTCTCCTGCACACCATCCGAGATTGACAGGCATGACATCGAATGCTTCCTCTTTATGGTTGAGAATCCGGATATCCTTCTCGAAATCTTCGGAACCGAAACGGGTTGCCCAGATGTGCCAGCTCCAGATCGCTTTTGTGCTTCCGCTTTTCCCGTATACTGTACCTCGGTCTATATCGACATACTCATCTTCATCTGCACTTTTGTCAATCAAGGCTATCACGGCATTTCCTTCCTGTATGTTACTTATGTGGAATTTTATTCCACCATTACTGTTAAAAAGAGTAGGATCATATTCTATTTCATCTGGTATGATAAGATTTTCAGCATCCTGCCATATAAGTTTCACACTGACATTGGAAGTTTCTAAGTTTACATTATTATCCTTAATATATGGGGCTGAAATTTTTTTATTAAGATGGTTTACCATGTGCGTTGAAGAATATGCTGTAGTGTTGTATTTTCCATCTGTGATGGCATTTCCATACACGAGAGGAAAACAATACCAGCCGGGAGCACCCACCATGTAGCAGTTGGCGGTATTCTCCACAGTACCTCCTCCATCTATGCCAGAAAGATTATACGGGGAGCCTTCAGAACCTTTGTTTGTAGTAGGAAACAAGCCATTGATTGTGGATTCAGTCGGATCTGTCATGGAGGCAACAAAAGTATATGGTGTCTGTGACCTGTCATCACTAAGAGTACCTTTGGTAAGTGTGAGCCATCCGGAGGTAGTGTTATCTATCTCCCACACCCCGGTCTGCTTATTATACGAATAGTAAGTATAGCTGATTTTCGGGTCTATCCATTCTTTGTCCATGCCGTTCGTAGCATAGCTGGTCACCGTGATTACATTCTGATCACTGAAATCATGGCCGGCGTTTGCCATGGTAGCAGAATAGTCTTGAGCAGGCACGAAAAATTTGCCCTGATAGTTCACGTCTTCGGGGTAGGTGACATCCAAATACTTCTCGCCATACTCGATGTGCCAGTCTATGTCATTGCCATAGTCCTTGAAGTTCATCGTAATCTTGTAATGGTGGTTACGGACTAAATCGAAATTATTTGTCGCATTATTTCCAAGCATGAAGCGGTAAATGATTTTACCCTCTGATTTATATTCAGGCCGGTTGGCGACATAATATCCTTCCACTTCGAGGTAGGTGCCGTTATCAACCCCGTCTTTTGTCTTGGAGTCAATGATGCCGTCTCCGTCGGTGTCTTGAAGTTTGGATTTGTCTTCATGTGTACCTTGCATATTTTCATAGCAAGGAAGTGCTTTGGCGTTGTCATCATGGAAACTTGTAACGCTTGAATCTTCCCAGATATTTGGAGTAAACGTCTGTGTTTTTGTCACTGTGGGCCAACTGTTGTAGTCGTCTCCCTTTCCATAGCTGATGGAATAGTCTGATGAGGTGCATATGATATTGTTTGTATTGTCAGTATTGTCTGTGTTTTCGGTATTGTCAACATTAACAGCAAAGGAGTTTGTTCCAAGTAATGCACCGGATGCCACATCCTTCAGTACGGCATTCTTAATATAGACCGTGACATCCTCTTTCAGATTCGTTCCGTCGAAATCGACGGTCACTTTCGATACCGCCCTGCGCACCCAGGAATGAATGTTTTTGGTGGTCGGGGTGATGGTAAGGAGTTCGTCGGCTTCAAAACCCTCATTGCCGGGAGTGGTTCCCGCACCGCCCAGTTTGAATACACCGAACATTTCAAGGTCTTTCGTAATATCATCATTCCAAACAAGTTTGAATTTTTTAAGTCCTTCGATGGTTTCTACCTTCGTGAGGTCGCTCTTCTGTTCATCGGATATATTGGCAACGGCATAGATATAGTACTCGCCAGTCTGTATTTCCTTTGTGAATGTGACATGCTCATGCGTAGAGCCTTCTGAAGGAGTGGGGGTGAAATTTACATCCCCGCTGTAATCTTTATTAAGTGTTCCTTTTGAATCGAAGAAGAACACATACAACGATTTTATACCCTTGTATTTCGTCCCTTCAGGGGCTTCGGTACGTGTCTGTACTTTTGTCGTTACAAGCGGTTTGAAAATAACTTCGCCTTTGATTTTAACCTTTGCGTCGGGTATTTCCTCCGTGTTTATAAAGTCGTCCGTGCATCCGACAAGTGTGACAATCATAGCCAGGGAAGCCAGGATGATCGAAAAAATGATGTTATGTTTTGTATTATACTGTAACATGATTGTTCATGAATTTTAATGTTCCAGACTCACTTAAGGTATTTTACCCATTCTCCGAGTATGGCTTCTCTCTTTGCATCTGTATCTCCTTCCGACCAGGGATAACGGTTGCCGAGAATATCAAACCAGTATTTCGGATATATATTACTCTTCCCATCCCAGCGTACCTGATTCCAATTTAATCTATCCCATTCGTACAGGATGCGGCAGCACTTCAAATTCAATCCTACCTTCTGCAAAGCAGCATAAACTGATTGGGCGTCAGCGTCTCCATTGGGATCTCCTCCGGAATCAAGCCATACACGCTGCCGTAGGTCATTGAGATAAAAAGCGAGCCAAGGATTCGACCCATCCTTTACCGGTTTATATCCGGTTATCCCTTCCGCTGTGAGCAGATATTTCTTTCGGGTCTCCTTCTCGAAAAAATGGTCAAGTTTTGCCGCTGTCCGTTCGTAATCCGTATACACAAGTAAATACTCTTTGCTATTGATGGTCACAAACGACGCATTGTCATCTCTTCCGAGGTAAAATGGAGTTCTTTTAGTCGGGTCTGTAGGGTTTTCTGTCTGGTCATACCAGCATTTGTTCCCATTTTCATCCTTACCCACTATGTATCCGGTGAATTCCTCTCTCTCCAGTCCATAATCGGGTTTGAGTTCTACCGATGTGAAGGGGATTACATCCACCACAAGCTCATCAGCGTCTTCCGTAAAGATGAAACCTACCACGACATGCGTATTGCGGAAAAGCGAAGCCAGGTGAGGCAATGTTTTGGAAGGATATGTCTTCACCTCTTCCTCCGTTCCGCCTACGGCTCGCTCTTTCGTGCGGACAGTAATGCTGTATTCCTGTAGTTCCAAAGGATTGCTTCCGCCTTTTATCGTCTTGCTTTCCGGCAGGTAGATGGCATTGGATGTTTCGGCCGACGGGGATGGCTGTGCGTCTGTAGCTGCCGGTATTTTCAGCGAGGCATCAACTGTGGCAGTTGATGTTACAGAAGTTGGCACTTTATAGTCGGTCAGCCATTTATTGTCTGTGCCACTTTGTGAGGCGTTGGCTTCGTATCCCATCCAATCGATCCAGTCTTTCTCTAAATCTAAGGACTTATATGTTACGTTACCGTCCGTTTTCGTTTCTTCGACTACCCAATACTTGTCGTCCTTCTTGTTCACATGGGGCATCAGGTACATCTGGTCGGTTATTACCCCGTTGATATCGATGCCGGTCACGGTGATGTCTCTCTTTTTCGATTGGTTGGTGAACTTGAAAGAGAACTTGGTGGCTGCCCGTACCAGATATAACGGGTCCGGGTATGTCAACTTACCGTCTGGGAACTTGTTGAGGGGCGGTACATCAATCTCATACAGGGCGGTCATCGGCAGGGCGGAAGGTGTGTATGAGTAACCTGAAGTGGATACATCAAACACATAGTTGTCTACCGGTACCCGGCCCGTATCGTCCGGAATGAACTGCTTGTCGGTAAAGTCAAGCGGTTTTCCATCAGCACCGACCAGGCTATTTCCGTTATCGTTTGATTCATTCGCGATCAGATAGATTCTTTTCCGGCTGTCGGGGGCGACTTCGAAGGTATATTTGTTCGACAGCTGCGATCCCCAAGAAACGGTTTTGTTATGTTCCACCACCCACGCAGCGTTTTCCGTTCCTTCCTCCTTCCCCTGCGAGACAATCACGATGCGCAGCGTCTTGACACGATCGTCTGCGACCGGCTCTTCACCCGCACGGGTAGAGATTCCGGCCAGGGTCGCCTGGAACGTGAGGAATATATGGTTGCCATCTTCTTCTTCGCGCGGGAATTCGGGCGTTTCGTTCGAACACGCGACGAATCCCAATAGGCCGCAAAGGAGGAGGCATAATATACTGATAATATGTCGATGTTTCAAATTCATTTGTTATCGTTTTACAAGTCGAAATCGTTCAGCCGGATCACCCAGTCTTTGACCTGGATGACATAGCATCTGTAACCGATGATGGGATCAGGATCGGGGTCCGGATCAGGATCGGGGTCTGGGTCGGGATCAGGGTCAGGGTCAGGACCTGGATCCGGGTCCGGGCAATCGGGGCAGTAGGTCGGGGTCAGGAAGAAGATGATGGAGTATTCGTCCTGGCGGTCGAGGTATTCCTGCGCCGATATATTGTGTCCCTCCATCTGCGTGAGGAGGAGGTAGTTGTTGAGGTTGACGTTGATCACGTCCTCTTTCCATTCCTTGTGGCGCACGATGAGGCGGTAGTTCCGGCGGGCCATCAGGCGCATGGTGTTCATCTCGGCGACGGCGACGGTCTGATTCACCGGTTTGCCCATGAGGCTGTCGCCTTCGGCGATGTTGACGTTTTCCGTATAGTAAGGCAGGTAGGTGATGGCGGGGTCGGACAACAGTTGGTTGTCATAGTCCATATAGCCGTTGTCAGCCACGATGCGGAACGTGAAGTCGCGCACGTCCATGCAGTTGCCGTCGGTGTCTTGCAGCACGAGGCGCACTTTGTTGGTGTTCTTGGCGAGCGAGATGGTGTCGGCTTCCGGAGCGTCGCGGGTGACGGTGAGCGTGTCGAGGCTATGCCACAGGGGCGTCAGCTCGTCGGGCTGCGTCGCGTCGTCGCGCCGGAGGGTCTTCACGCGGCAGTCTTTGTCGGCCGAGGTTTCCTGCGGTGCGGGCCACTCATAGCACTTGTCGTCCAGTCCTGCCCAGGTGACCACCCGGTAGGTGCCCGGTTCGAGGTTGAGGGCGATGGAGTTGCGGCTGTCCAGTTCGCTTTTTTCAATGCGCCGCTGGAAGAGGTAATGGCCGTCGGCATCGTGGAAGAAGAGCGTCAGGTAGTCCACTTCGTGCTGCAAGGCATCGGCAAACTTCATGTTGTAGTCATATTTGAAATGTAGCCGGTATTCACATTCGGGCAGCGAATCGTCGTGGATATAGTTGCACGCACAGAAGCCTGCCACCCAGACGGCTGCCGCGACCAGCCCTTTACAAGTATGAAATATACGGTCCATAATCTTGAATCTTTTTGTTGTTTCTTATTCGTTCCTCCTCCCGGTATCTCTCCGGCGGGGAGGTGAGGGCATGCCCTCCAAAGAGGGGCTGTGCCAGCACAGCCTACTCTTGAGTGATGTTTTTGTTACAGGATGATATCGCCGTTATCACGGATTACCCAGTCTTTGACATAGATTATTACATTGAAGCGGTATTCCTTGGTTTCGTCATCTTTATCCGGATCCGGTTCGTCTGTGCCTGACAAACCTAAACCGCTGATATCGGTTACAACCATATCATAAATGTTGTTGCGCACGATGCCGAACTCCATGATACCCATCTCGGTCGGCTTGCCGTTATTGGCATGTCTGATCCAGTAGGGATAGTAGGTTACGCCGTCTTTATATTCTTTCACGTTGGCATAAACATGTTCTGCCTGATTTGTAGCAGCCAGGTAATCATCTATATTGTCACTTGCGCTAAACGTCGTATTTTCATTATAATTCCCTTGTTTATATGTAGCTATACGAGCTCTTAGATACCGGATATAACCCATTGGATCGGAATCAGTGCCTTGATAGAATGCGCTATTCTCGAATTCAGATATTTTTATTCCCCCTATGTTTGCTGTTTTAAAATCATCATAACCGTAGATTTTTGTTTGTGGTCCCAACGTAGCCTGCCTATTCCAAACAAATTCATTGAATATTGCTTCAAAATTTTGATAGACATTTGATTGATAGACCAAGAAATTTTTACCCTTAGTTTTCGAGGTTATCTTTCCTTCTGTCAAGTCATCATAAATCACATCAATGGGTCTGACTTCTTTCCCTGTACCGTCTTCCTTATCTGCAACTGCGTTCCACTTTAGCGGAAAATAAGTGGCTTTAAAGAGGGCACCGGTTGAATACCCGTTCTTGGAATAGGTGACACTTGTCGTATTTTCCATCGTGTAGTCGATCAGGATGCTGGTGTCGTTTGGGTCATTGTTTTGTGGATTTGCATTTAACATTCTTGTATTATCTAATGTACCCCATAATGCATCAAAAGATGCACCTTTAAACACATTGCTATACTTCAGTCCGGGAACAGGATCTGTAGCAGTCAGCATATAAGGAGCTCCTTTTGGGTCGTTTTCAGCTGCTATATTGCTGTAATCTGTAATTGTAGATGGCTGTTGAGTTTTATTTCTTGTCCACGGGTCGATTACATAGTTTGTGCCGGGATATACATAGCCGGCTCCAGGAATAGCCTCTTTTTTCATTGTTTCATCACCTAACCATGAGTCATCGCCTTCGGTTAAGGCAGAAATGTCATTTGATGTAGTTTCCAATGTAACCCGCTTCAATAGGTAAGAACCGGATGTCAACTTGTTTACGAGTGCCACATTATCGAGACGTACTTGGGCTATTGTTTCCTCTGTGCCTTCGTCATCAGTTCTCTTAATCGGGTATATGTAGTTCTCTATTTCGGGTTTATTTTCGACAGGTTTGATGCGAACCTTGGCAGCCAGGCGTTCTACGTGTACTTTGACTTCCGGAGCATTGCTTTCTGTTGCATTGGCATCCAATGTGACAGTTTCGCCATCTTTCATATGTGATGACATGATGAAATCTCTTTGAAGTCCCTCTACCGTATGATGAATTTTATCAACCAACAAATTGGCTAATTTGGTAGCGGTGATATCTGTGGTGCTTTTGATTGTTTCTGCCAAACTATTATCACGCCAGTTGGTTACGGTTATCACTCCGTACGTGTTTTTGTCGAAATCTTCATCATCTGTCGCTGTTACCAATACTGTTACGGATTTATTGTGCAAGTTTCCATCACCAGGGTTCATAGAACCTGACGTTTTTGCGTAACCCGCTCCCACGATTTTCGATGATTCTTTGAATTCCGGCTCAGTCAATGTGTTATTTCCACCGCTTCCTGATTCGTTTTTGTAAAGAATGACTGTTACATCACTTACAATATACTCATTTACCTTTCCCACTTCGTGGCCATCGCCATCTTCACCACCGGTAGGGGGAATGTCTGACGCAGGAGGATCGGCGCGTGTCACGACACCGGTATTGACCGTTACTTTCATGTAGGTACTCGAGCCGTTCCCATTGGGGTTCTCGTTACCTTTGCCCGGATTATCCAAGTCGTCCGAACAGGACACCGCCGCGAATGCGAGGGCAAGTGCCCATAATGAATAATGTTTAAGTTTCATATACTTTGTTTTTTATGAATGAATATTTTAATATCTCTGTTAATCAGTTGTTTAAACCTTTTGGAAGCACCCCTCCGAACACTGCCGCAGTGCCCCTCTGACGACTGCCGCAGTGGTTACCCGACGACTGCCGCAGTGGTCGGAACACGACTGCCGCAGTCGTCAGAGGCCTTCTTCCGGGGTGGCGATCATTCGATTTCCGGACGATCGCTGCCTCCTTCTTCTTTGCTTGATTCATCATCCTTTTTGACGCGGGTGAAGGTCATGCTGTCGCGCACTGCCTGTATCGTTTTCCCGGGGATGAACGAAATGGAAGGGCGTTTCATCATGGTGGCGGCATCGAATTCTTTTTCGGTGGCTGCTCCCTTGCTCCCTACTACCGGGCGGAAAGTCCCTAACTCGCCGGCTTGCACTGTGCGACCCTCCTTTACGTGGCGGGCAATGTGGCGGGGCAAGCGGTCGAGACACGATTTGACATCGGCACTGGTCAGGGTTGTTTCCTCTGCGATAGCTTCGCATAATTCTTCGAAGCCTACGGTTCCGTTGTTGACCAACTGGGCATAAAGCTTGGTTGAGCCTTCGGGCGCATCCTTCGAAAAGTCTTTGCGCAGAACTAATTTGTACTTAGCACTCATGGCATTACTTTTTTGAGGTTAATAATGTGTATTCAATCATCTGCTTGACTTGCTCCAAATTGGCGGCTGCGGCATCTGCCACTTCGGGGTTGCCGGTCAAACGTGTGAGAGTCTTTTCTGCTTCCGTCCATTGTTCGCCGAGCATCAAGAGGATGGCTTCCGCCAGTTCCTTATGTGCCGAAGGGGTGGCCTTGGCCAGGTAGCGGCGGGCGCGGTCGGGTTGCTTGTTTTGCAGGGCGATGTTGGCGGCGTTGAGGTTCGACACCGGGTCGTCGGGATACATGCGGACGGCTATTTCGAACACCTCCTTGAACTCGTCGCTGCCGGCCGGGTAGCTCAGTGCCACGCGGTGCATCTCTTCGAGGCTCAGTTGCGAGGGGGCGCGATGGATCAGTTCGCGTGCCTCTTCGACGGTAAAGTTGCGTATGTTGTATTCCACCACATAGTCCGAACGGCGCAGGGCGGGATAGATTTCTGCCAGGATCTGCTTGTAGACGGGCAGCTGTTTCAATTTGGCTTCGCGGGCATCGAAGTCGGCCGGTTCATCGGCACGCACGATGGCGAGGGCTTCCGCTTTCCCATCGAGCGTCGACGCTTCGAGGCGTTCCTCCAACCCTTCCCAGTCTTCCGGCTCGGCGGTGACGTCGTAGGTGGTCTGGTTGTTGAACTTGTACAATCCCATCACGTAATTGAGCAATGCCTGTGCACGTCCTTCCGCCAGGCGGCGGTTGTTGGCGTAGGTACCTTCGGGCGACGCGAAGCCTTTGATGGCCAGGCGGGTGATGGTGGCATAGTTGTTATCTTTGACGGCATCGATGGTCTGCCGGATGGCAGCCAGCTCGCTGGGGTTCTTGCGGTAGTCGGGGTATATCTCGGTGCGGTTGACTGGGAAGTCGAGGAAGGCTTGCCCGTTGAGCGTACGGCGTTTCACCTCTTCGGCAGCGGGTGCGAGGAAGGCAGGCACTGGTTTCAACACGATCGGTTCGATGAAGTTGATCGGGAAGAGCGTCGAACGGTCGTTCTGCAGCGTTTCCCATCCGCAGCCGCATTCGTCGGTGACGAGGGCGATTTCGGCGCGTTTCATCCAGGGGGCCATCGGGGTACGGGCGGTGTAGCCGAAGGTCTGCGACTCGCCGTTCGTGCGGCGCAGGGCGTATTCGCCGTGGGTGGCGTAGGTGCGTCCCGTGCGTTCATACAGGATATGGCGGTCGCGCCCGTTGAGGATGATCGGGGTGAGCGGGCGGATGCTGTCGCCCGAGGCGACGACCGGTGTGCAGACGATGCTGCGGCCTGCGGGCACGTCCACTTCGCTGAAGTCGAGCGTCATGCCGACGAGCAGCGTGCCCTCCGATTGCTCGACGTTCCGGTCCTTGACTTTGATTTCTTGTGCCTGCAGGGCGGTTACTGCCAACAGGCTTGTTGCTATGAGTAAAGATTTGTTCATTTTCATAAGGCGGCGACGATTAGAATTGGTAAATCAGGTTGATGGCAGCCTGTGTGGGGCCGAAATAGTGCTTCTTTTCGTACCCTTGCCGGCGTCCGCAGTTGGTGCAGGGGTATTTCTCCGATTCGAGGTAGAGGTAACCCACGCCGACGGTCGCTTCCAGGTTCCAGTGTTTCGAGAGCAGGAACGAGTAGCCATAGCTGACACCTACGCCCGCGCCCCAGCCCTGGTGACGTTCGCCTTCGGTGCCCAGCAGCTTGATGTCCGATACATTATATAATAGGTAGGGGATGTGCAGGCCGATGAAGTGCTTATAGGAAGTTTCGCAGAACCAATAGCGCAGTTCGGGATGCAGGCGCAGGTGTTTGAGCGATTTGCCGTAGCTGCCGTCGTCTTTCTTCCCGTCAAATGGGTTGAGGCCCGCTTCGACGTCCAGGCTCCAGTGGCGTGCCAGGCGAAATTCCACACCGGCATTGAATGTTCCCATTACTCCCCAATAAGGGATGTTGGTCTTGATCCCGACGGTCGAACCTCTTTGTCCGGCTAACCTGTTTTCCTGGGCGTGGAACAGCAGGGGGAGCGTTGAGAGAAATATCATGATGACAAATTTTCGTATCATACCTTCTATAATTTGATTGTTATTTGATATTCTTTTTTTTGCCGAGCGAAGCGGCCAACTCAGGTTCGTGTGTCCGTAGGTAGCGGCGGAAGGTATCCGCGTCTACCCCGAACTCGGCAGCCGCATGGGTGACCGGGCGCGGACGGGCTTTCAGGCTTTCGATGGCCGGGGCATATTTGGCGGCGGTCGACTTGAGGTAGCGTTTGCTTTGGCTCAGGTCGAGGTCGTATCCGTTACAACCGGCTTCGGGAACGCCACCCCGCCGTTCGAGCATCAGGTCGCGATGCCACATGCGCAGGTGGTTGCGGAAACCTTCGAGCGTGACGCCGGTACGGGCAACGACCTCCTTGGCGGTCAGGTGAGTCGTTCGGTAAAGTTCGACCGACTCGCGGTATTTCTCATACGTGCCGAAGGAGGGTTCGGCCGCACGGCCGTTGCTCTCCGGCTTATCCTCTTTGCAGCGGTTTGCCGTTGGCCGGTAGAGGGTGCTTTTTTGTTTCACCAAGTCTTTGTGGTAGAAGCGCAGGTACTGGCTGAGTCCACCGAGCGAGACTTCGCACTCTTCGGCGATGGAGGGCAAGTTGCGGTCGGTGTTACGGAACAGTTCGACGGCACCGGCATATTCAACCACGCTTTCGGGGCGTACCCCGCGTAGGAAGTTGTCACCGAAGCCGAGGCGTTCCCTTGCCTTTTCGCGCCGTTCGAGGATCTCCGGGTAGTGTAGTCTCAACTGGTTGCGCAAGGCTGTCCCGTCGTGCCCGAACATACGGGCGATCTGTGAGACGTTGTATTCGATGTAGTCGAAGTCGTCGCAGGCTTCGATGGCTTGTTTGTATTTTTGGTGGGCGGCAGGTGTCTGGCCCCGCTTGCCTCGTAGTTTGCCGTTTTCTGTGAAGAAGGCACTCTTCTCCGGTTCGGCATTGTTTCGTTTGAGCACCAGCTCCCGATAATGCCGCCTCAAATAGACCCTGAAACCGGACAAGCTGACACCACATTGTTCGGCAATTTCCTTACCGGTCATGTCGGTGGTCGCATACAACATGACTGCTTGCGAATATTTTCCGTAAGAAATGTCAAATGTGACTTGTTGTTCTATGTTTTTTTCTTCTTCCATCCGATACCTTTGGGTAGTAACTTATTTATGAAATAAGTTTTTCGTAGGGAACTTTATGGTCCGGGGAACGCGGATGGAGGCGTGTAAAATAACAATTACTGAACGCAGACGACTCAGAACGCGCAGAGTTACACAGACTATTTTATTAAAAATTGATCTTGTCTGCGTTGTTCTGCGCTCCGTCTGCGTCGTCTGCGTTCCTTGGGTGGGTATTCATATCCATAAGCGGACAAGTCTGGCAATAAAAAAGCAGGAGAGCTTTTTATCTGAAAAAGTCTCCACTTATTTTTTTTGTTTCCACATTTTCTACTACATTTGCTTTCGATATAAGGAAATATTTCCCTTAATCCAAGCGAGAAACATCACTAATCTTCTGATAGAAAACTTGTTATAGGTTATATATCCTTATTTCATAAATAAGGACTGTTGTGTGTCCACCTTATTTCATAAATAAGGTAATATTTTGCTTATCCCCTGTCAAACAGTCTGTTGATCGGGGCGGAAACTATCCGGTTTGCCTTCGTCAATTCCGACACATCCAATTCACTTAAATAATAACGGGTCGTTTTTTCCGAACTATGTCCCAGCCCCTGGCTGATAACGGCTACAGGGACACCTGATTGTAGAGCCGACGACGCCCAACTATGCCGTATCACATATGAAGTGAAAGGAACGGGGATATTGAGTTTTTCACCGACCGTTTTCAACTCTTGATTGTGCATGGCTAAGCAATGTTTATATTGCGAGTGGGTTGGTGAACTCGACGGGAGGATGGGGAAAAGGAATTGCCTTTCTCCGTTTGCGGGCGCATATTTGTGAATGATCTGCCACATGCCGGTAGTGATTTCCATACGGATCTGTGCCCCCGTCTTCCGCCGGTTATAGACCAGTTCGCCGTTGCGGATGTTGTTTGCCGTCAGGTAGGCCATATCAACAAACGGCATCCCGCAAGCCAAAAAACTGAACAGGCACAGGTCTACTGCCAATTCCTGACTACGTGAACCGTCGGTTGTAAGATTAGCCAGTTCACGGATAAGGGTGACGGATATGGCCCGTTTGATGGTCGGTTCCCGTTTTAGTTTTATTCCTTTGAAGGGATGTTCGGCAGGGTGCAACAAGCCATCGTAGCAGGCGGCATTATAGATGGCGCGCAAACTGCTCAGGTAGGAGTTGATTGTGTTCGTTGCCAATCCTTTACTTTGTAAATAGGCGGTAAAATCGGAGACCAGGGTTCGGGTCAGGTTTTTTATGCGAAACTCTGTATTTCCTGTAAATCTTAGAAAATGATTGACGGTAACCTGGTAGAGTTCTGCTGTACATGTCTTGTTCAACTCCTTTTTCTGTTGGATACGCATGTTAGCATATTCGAGAAGCGGTAATGTGGAAAAAGTTTTCTTTCGTGCCATAATTGTATTTTATTTAAATGATTATGATTGCCGAAATAAATAAAATACGAATGAATGGTTTCTTAATATTTACGAATTGGAAATATTTTCCTTATTTTTGGGCGCATATAATTCTATGAAATCATTATGAGCGGAATACCGGACTTTCAGAACCTTGTGTTTAAAGACACATCATTCGCCAATCTAATGAATAAGCGTATATATAATGTACTGCTTATCGCTACAAAATACGACGCCTTTATGCTGGAAGACGACGGACGGGTAGATGAACAGATATTCAATGAATATACCTCACTCAGCCTGCGTTATCCTCCCCGTTTTACTCAGGTGACAACGGAAGAAGAGGCGCTTGCCGAACTAAAAGATCGTAATTTCGAATTAATCATCTGCATGCCGAATATGGATAACCGCGATATTTTTGCGGCGGCAAAGGAGATAAAGATACATTATCCGAATATCCCGATCGTGGTGCTCACGCCTTTCTCGAAAGAGGTCTCCAAACGTATTGCCAATGAAGACCTGAGTGCGATAGATTACGTATTCAGTTGGTTGGGCAATGCCGAGCTGCTGTTGGCTATTATCAAACTGATCGAGGATAAGATGAATGCACCCGACGATACGGCAAGTGTCGGGGTACAGATCATCTTGCTGGTGGAAGACTCCATCCGTTTCTATTCGTCTGCTTTGCCCCATCTGTATAAATTCGTATTGGAACAGAGCCAGATGTTTGCGAAGGAAGCGTTGAACGGTCACCAGCAAACCCTCCGGATGCGTGGTCGTCCGAAGATTAAGCTGGCCCGTACTTATGAAGAGGCTGTCCGTATTTTCAATCAATACCGGGATAATATGCTCGGTATCGTTTCGGATATGAGTTTTATGCACGACGGGGTGAAAGACCCCTATGCCGGGTATAAATTCGGGCGGTATGTCCGCAAGACCGGGTTGATCATACCTTTCGTGTTGGAATCGTCCGAGTCGAGCAATAAAGTATATGCCGAAGAGTTGGGAGCCTCGTTTATCGATAAGAATTCGAAAAGTTACCCGCAGGATTTGCGTAAGAAGATCATGCAGCGTTTCGGGTTTGGCGATTTCGTAATCCTGAATCCGCAGACGAAGGAAGAGATTATGCGTATCAAGGATTTGAAGGACTTGCAGAAGAAAGTGTATCAGATTCCCGACGATTCGCTGGTCTATCACCTTTCGCGCAACCATTTCTCCCGTTTCTTTTATTCGCGTGCCATGTTTCCGCCGGCAGAAGTGTTGAAGCGGGTCGATGTTAGCGATTATAAGGATATGGATGAAGCACGCAAGCTGATCTTCGACCTGATTGTGCAGTACCGGCGCATGAAGAACTCCGGAGTGGTGGCTATCTACCAGAAAGAACGTTTCGACGAGTATAGTAATTTTGCCCGTATCGGTGACGGTTCGTTGGGAGGAAAGGGTAGAGGACTGGCCTTTATGGGTGCGATGGTTAAGCGTTATCCCAAGCTGGAGACGGAGAACTTTAACACGAATATTCCGAAGACCGTAGTGATCTGTACGGATATCTTTGATGAGTTCATGGAGACAAATGAACTTCTGCCCGTCGCCCTGAGTGATGCGGATGACGAAACGATATTGAAATACTTTCTTCGTGCCAGTCTGCCGGCCAGTTTGATCGATGATCTGATGGCATTCTTCGATGTGGTGAAAAGCCCGATAGCCGTCCGTTCGTCCAGTTTGCTGGAAGATTCGCATTATCAACCGTTCGCCGGGATTTATTCTACCTATATGATTCCCCGGTTGGAAGATAAATATGAAATGCTCCGCCTGCTGAGCGATTCGATCAAGGCGGTGTATGCCTCTGTCTTTTACAGGGATAGCAAGGCGTATATGACTGCTACGTCCAACCTGATCGACCAGGAGAAGATGGCGGTCGTCTTGCAGGAGGTGGTCGGCAACCGTTACAACGATCATTTCTACCCGACTATCTCCGGCGTGGCCCGTTCGTTGAATTTCTACCCCATCGGTAGCGAAAAGGCGGAAGACGGAATTGCCAATATTGCCCTCGGTCTGGGTAAATATATCGTAGATGGCGGACAGACGTTGCGTTTCTCTCCCCGTCATCCGCACAATATCTTGCAGATGAGTACGATGGATTTTGCCCTCCGTGAGACGCAAACTCGTTTCTATGCACTCGACCTGAAGAACCTGGCGGAACAGTTTTCTATCGATGATTCGTTTAACCTGCAACGATTAGGATTGAAGGAAGCCGATGCGGACGGTTCTCTGAAATATATTGTTTCCACTTACGATCCGTATGATCAGATTATCCGTGACGGTTATTATCCCGGTGGTCGTAAAATCCTGTCGTTCGTAAATATTCTCCAACACGACGTTTTCCCTCTGGCGAAGACGTTGGATGAGTTACTTCGCATCGGGCAGGCCGAGATGGGACGTCCTGTTGAAATAGAGTTTGCGGTAAATGTCGATCCGAACAACCACGACAAGGCAACTTTCTATCTCCTTCAAATTCGTCCGATCGTCGATAATAAGGAAATCATGGATGAAGACCTGACGCAAGTCGGTAATGAGGAAACGATCCTTTCGTCCACCAGCGTGCTCGGTCATGGCATCGTGACGGATGTGCAGGATATTATCTATGTAAAGAGCGGTGCTTTCAACTCGTCGAACAACCAGTTGATTGCCTATGAAATAGAAAAACTGAACCGTCGTTTTACGGAAGAAGAGAAGAATTACGTGCTGGTCGGTCCCGGACGTTGGGGAAGCAGTGACCATTGGCTGGGGATTCCGGTGAAGTGGCCGCATATCAGCAATGCCCGTGTAATCGTGGAGTGTGGTTTGGAAAATTATCGTGTCGATCCAAGCCAGGGAACGCATTTCTTCCAGAACCTGACATCCTTCGGTGTCGGATATTTCACCATCAACCCGTTTAAAGGAGACGGTTGGTTTGACGAGGAGTATCTGAATGCCTTGCCGGCTATCGAGGATACCGAATATCTGCGGCATATCCATTTCGACAAGCCAATCGTCATTAAGATGGACGGAAAGAAGAGTTTGGGTGTGGTGCTTAAGCCGGAATGAGATAGTATATAACAAAAAAGTCATCTCATGCATCAAGCAGAGATGACTTTTTTGTTATATGGCGCAATGATGTATCAATCTTTCTTCTTAATGAAGTCTGACGGGTAATTCACCTTGTTGATGATCTCATTATCTTTCAGGCGTATCCAAGTTTTGAAACCATTCTCACCTTCCGTCATTTCAATCACACGGGCGCCATTTGTCAGGTTGTTGTAAACAGTGTTGCCACCGGTATAGCGGCCGTAAGCCAGCAGGATACCTTTCCAGTAAACGGCATAATCATCGTCGTGGTCGTGACCAACGAATACTCCTTGTATATCGCCCATTTCTTTCATGGAAGCGAACAGTCCGGAGTTGAGTTGCGGAGCGCAAGCCTTTTCCTTACGTGTTCCTACCAGAATGGCTGTTTCATCGGAAGCCGCCTGGTTGTATTCCGGCAGAGCGATATGGAAGAAAGCCAGTGAAGGAATCGGGGTACCTCCGTTTTGTTTGGTGTATCTGGCACTGTTCTCACGATACCATTGGATCTGGTCGAATTTGATATAATCGTATCCGCCGATGCCATTGATCTGGGAGTATGAATGTGAGTCCATGCAATAAAGGATGGTAGCATCCTTACTTCCATCCGATGATTTGATCGGTAGGATATAATTGCTTGCTCCCGATACACCTTTTACAGAATCTGTCAGGTTGTAGGGGATCGTTTTAATGATGTCGAACAATTCGGTGCGTGTCAGGCCCTGTTCGTTGTCGTGATTACCGAATGTCATTCCAAAAGGAATCTTACGGTCGGAAGCCAGTTTTAAGACTTTCCGCATACCTTCTTCGGCTGGTTTCCCGTAGATCACATCGCCGGTGAAAAGAACCAAGTCCGGTTTTTCTGCATCCAGCACTTCATTGATCCTTTCAATCGAAATGGCCGATTTAGGATTCTCATATATATAATGTACGTCAGTAAACTGGACGATCTTGAATTTTCCGTCTTTATTGAACTTCAGTGACGGCTGTTGGGCGTTACCGTTCAACAGGCCACCCAACAGGAATAATGCACTTATAAATAACTGTTTCATTGTTTTCTCTTATTTATTTGAATACCGGCATCGGACGTCCGATCCATACCTGAGGCTGAGTCAGACCTAATAATTTAGCCAGTGTGGAAGCACAGTCGAACTGCATCATGCTGATGTCGTCAAAGCAATAGCCTTTCTTTACGTTCTTTCCTGCAATAATGAACGGAGTTTCCATCTCCTGCATTGTCTTGCCTCCGTGTCCTTTGTTGATACCGCCGTGGTCGGCTGTGATAACGAAAATAGTTTCATCCATCATGCCGGCTTTTTTTACTGCTTCAACGATCTGTCCGATATAGCCGTCCAGTTCTTTCAGCTTGGCGTAGTAAGAAGGAGTATCATGACCGTCTGCATGACCGATATGGTCCGGATTGTCGAAGATAACAGCGCACAGATTCGGCTTTTTCTCTGTGATATATTTAACGGCTATTTCTGTCAGTGCTGTCGGGTTTGTGTTATAATCAGGACCTTGTGCGTGATAGCTGAGTGACAATGTGTCTACCAGATATTTGATGCCGTCCCAGTCATAGATACAACCGATCTCCGCTTTCGGGTCGGCGTCGCGGTATAGCTGGAATACTGTCGGGAAGATGCCGTGCTGGTTCAGTTCGCGTGAAGGAAGCTCCGGAGTCCGTGATCCCCATTCGGTATATCCGTGAATCTCAGGACCTGCACCCATAAACATGGAAGCCCAGTTCACTGCACTGGAAGAAGGTAATACGGAACGTTTTTTCAAGGTATAAGAACCGTCTTTCATAAATTGCTTGGTGACGGGCATCTCTGCTTTTTCCACACTATAAGCACCCCAGCCATCGAGGCCGATCCAGATTACGTGTTTGGCTTTTGGTTTGGCTGCAAAAGCCGAACTGATTGTAACGATGGCTAAAACCAGAATAAGTAATAAATTTCTTTGTTTCATGATATGTGTTTAAATTTTGTATTAGTTCACCAAAGGTATGTATAATTGGCTCGAATACCCAATTATCATAAGTTCTTTTATCATTATTTTATAGTAATATCGAATTGATCGTACGACTCGGTCCTCCAGGATTTATCAGCCGTTGTCGGGGAGATAGCGAAGAGGGGAGAGAATGTTTTTATCTTGATCGTCTGTCCGTCAGGCATAAACTCCATAATCCGTAACCAGCCGTCACCTCCGTTGCCATGCCAGAAACCGTCAGCCGTCTGGGCGTTGAACATCATCTGTGGAATATCTTTGCCGGCTGCATTCTTTTCGATACTGAAACCTACATTATCTTTATGCGGAGCAATTTCACATTCATGTCCGCAAATGACCATGCAGATGTTTTTGGACGGGTAGACCAGCTTTTGCCAGATGGCTTCCCCATAGTTTGCCGGAGATATTTTATAGTTCTCTTTCAGGCGCCGTTTTCCTTCGGCGGTCAGATAGGAGTGAGTCAGGAGGATCACTTTATGATCGGTATATTGGGGTTTCTCCGTAACTGCTTTTGCCCATTCGATAGCTTCGTCACGTGGGGCGAACTCTAAAGAGATCACCAGGATTTTGCCCCATGTTTCCGTATTGAATTCATAAGCAGCATTTTCGAGTGTCGGGATTCCCTGATAGTTGTTTCCTACTTCGACCAGTGAGTTTCTCCAGCAGGAGTTTCTTTCTGACGGGAAATATTCCGGTAGCCGGCATAAACGGTTTTCCGCCTTTTCGTATCCATAATCATGGTTTCCGGTACAGACAACATAAGGCAGTTTATTATCCAGTCGGGCAAAGGCTTGTGAAGCTGCTTTCCATTGTTCTTCGCTGGTTTGGTTTCCGTTCACTCCGTCGGGGATACGGATTTCGTTCTGCTCCACCAAATCTCCGGTACAGAGCACTGCTTCGATATTCAGTCTCTCCTTATTGTTTGCCGTCCACGCGGTCATCAGTTCGAATAAAGGCTGGTTTACATCGAATTTCGTGTAACTCTGCGGGTCCGGCAACAGGATCATGGAAAATGATTTGTCGTCCGTTAATTTGGGCTGCACAGGCTGAACCTGTGCGGTAATTGTTGCCAGGTTGAATAGGCCGGCGGCGAATAAAAGAAGTCCTTTTTTCATGTGTATTTAGTTTTAAATTGTAGTTATTTCTCGGATGGTGATATTATTTCAAAGACAGTCAGGACAGCGGCATGATCGGAGGCCCAGACATCATCGATCTCCGGTGCTGTTTTTACTATTTTGGAAGAAACAGCTTTGATATTCTTTCCTTTGTAATAGAGAAAGTCAATACGGCTGACCTGGAGTTGTCCGTAAATAACGGCAAATGTCCCTTCCGGACGGGCTACTTCATCCGGATTGATTTCACGGAAGCTGTCTTTAAATCCTTCGTCCAGCATATACTGCGAGATAGGGAAAGGTACGGGACCATATCCGAAATGTATGGGGGCAGCTACCTGGGTCCAGTCCAGATGGCTGCAAGAGTTAAAGTCACCTCCGATAATAATGGGAGTATCGTCATCCGTCAGATAAGGTTTCGTATCCTTTTCCATAATATGTTGCATATCTGCCAAACCGCGTAGGGCATCTTCTGCCACCCAAACCGAAGTGTTATGTCCTATATTGGGGTAATTGCAGGAATATTCCGGGTTATAAGCATAACGTAACCAGCAGGCGTTAACTAATAGTTGTCGGTTGCCGGGTAATGTCAGTTTCACGGGGTTGGAGTTGAAACTCTTCTTTGTCGGTATAACTTCAGTTATAGGATAACGGCTGAAGAGAACCAGATTGTCTTTCAGGGAAGGTGTTTGCATATAATATTCCAGTGAGTCTTTGATCCGTTGCTGGCCTCCGTAGCCTTCTTGCATGGTGATAATATCGGCATTTGATGCTTTTATGAGATCTATAACCCGGCTGAGTCCGTCATTTCCGACATGAACACCTCCGTGCCAGATGTTCCATTGCAGGACTTTCACGATGTTGGGATTGTTTTTGCTGCTTTCCGTGATTCTTTTTTCAATGATATCGTCGCTAACTTTCGGGATATATCCGGTTTTTCCCAGTTTGAAAGAAGGTACGGATATTTTTATTTTGTTACCGGTGATGGCTTTTTGTGCTATATCGGCTGTGACCAGTAAATAATTGATACCAGGAGTCAGTGTTACGACACCCTGTTCATCTTTAAAAGTCATTTTCTTTTGAGGCTTTTCTCCTTTACCGAATAATTCGGTTTTGACTCCTGATCGGGCGGTTTTTCCCGTATAATATACGTGAAGACTGTTTATATCGGATAAAGCAGTCGTTTCAGATAAATCAAGAGAAAGTTCTGTCAGGCGTAACGGGGCCTGGCTTCCGGTAACGGCTATTCTTAATTTAAGGACCTGATCATCCAGACTTCCCTGATCGACGTCCCATTCGCTATCGATGACGACTGCGTTGAATAATTCCTGCTGTTTATCCGGTTTTATGAATTTGGGGTTATCGTTTACTACGGTATAGGCCAGTGGAACAGTACCGTTGTATTTGTTTCTGCCGTTTCTCAGATGGTATCCAAGATCTCCTTTTCCCACCCAGTTGGTTGAAACATCTTCGATACCGTCATCGAAGTTATAGTAGGCAACCAGCGTGCCAAACTGGGGATGAGTCGGTTCAAGTGGTTTCCCCATCCACTCTTTTAATGTTTCGGTTGATACTGCCGAGTTCCATATGCGGACTTCGTCCATTACCCCGCCGAACGTAGTCGGTTCACCTTCATTTACTCCAATTGCTCCAGGCAATACGGATATGGCAGTCGTTTTACTGTCGACAACTTCTCCATCCAGATACAGCTTGGTGACAACCCCGTCACAACTTAATGCCACATGATGCCACTGGTCATCCAATACATCCTCTGACCATAAATCGGCCCATGTGTTATGCAGCCTGCCATTCTCGATAACAAGCGGCAGATAATCCGCTATATTCAACAGGCTGTATTCTCCTCCCCCGAAGATAACTTCAAGATCTTTCCATGAATTATCATCGCCTTTGATCCAAGTCTCCAGTGTCCATGAGTCTTTCAGGATGCCGATACCGGTACGGACATTGTTATCTTGCCCGTCCAGGTGAAGGGCAAGATTATCGTTTGAGGCGTGTATAAAAGATAAATTTGTAAAAAGGCTGATAAATAAAAGAGTGAATATGTATTTCATGGTATTTTATTTTAATGTTTTAGTTTGAAGGTCGCCAGGACTGCTTTATGATCTGTTGGCCATGTTCCGGTAGGTTGTATAAATTTGTCCTTGCTGTTTTCTTCAGCGCGTTCACCTCGGATTATAGATTTCCGGGGACCTACCACGGCGGCATCTATTAACTTTAATTTTTTGTTAGGTTTGAAATAGATAAAATCGATACGGTCTCTTTCATCGGCTTCCGGAGCCCAGGCCAGTTTTTTTACATCGACATCGGGATTGTCTGATGGAAACGTGAAACCGGGATGTGTCACAGGATCAGGATATACTTCACGATAAGCATCTTTAAACCCGTTTTCCTCTAGAAGGACAGAACAATCCCAGCGTACGACCGTTCCATTGTGATCCCACAGGTCTTTTGTGTTTTCCTTCCAATCCAGATGGGACGGTTCATTGAAGTCTCCTCCCAGGAGGATGATATTCCCTTTTTCATTTTCGACATCTTCGATTACTCCCCGGATAGCTTCATCCCGTAGGGATTCATTATTGGCCTTTTCTATTTCCCGGGAGTCAAGAACCGGTGCGTCCAGTTTTTTCCAGGTAACGCCACTGTATCCGCGTGGCAGATAACAGGCATAATGCGTATAATCCAAATGGGCGGAATAGACAACAATGGTTTGCCCTTCGATTTCGATACGGGCTTTGAGAACTGACCCTGCATCATTTTTGAGAGGATAATTCGGCCGTTGTTCCTGTATTTTGTATTTGGAAAGGATACCGACATCCAAAGTACTGGTTTCGCCGTAATAATTAACACCTCTGTCTTTTAATGCCTGCAAAATGCGCGGAATAAATTGTTTACCGTGGTAGTTTCTTACTTCACTGAACAGGACAATATCCGGAGACAACCGGCTGACTTCGTCTGCTATGGCATCGAACCCACCATCCACCATCGTACCTTCCTGCCAGATATTCATTTGCAGAACAGTCAATTCTTTACTTTTTCCATAAAGCGTACAAGAACAAATCAATAGAATTAGAAGTGTAAAATTATATTTTTTCATGATATTCAAAGTGTATAATAAAGATGTACTCTATGAAAGATAGAGCGGTCTATATTCAAAGAGTACATCAAAAGTAGTAATATAAATTTGTAATAACAGATTTTAATCGAAAGAAATGCTTATTGGCAAAATTCTATTGCAGTATCCACATCTCTTTATTGACATCATCTACGCCTCCGAACTGACGTTGTACGGCTTCTTCTACATTTTCTTTGTTGTAGTCGTACTCTGATTTAGGATACATCCAACGTACAGGTATTTTGTCGTGTACGGGATTCTGATTTGTTTCAGGATTGATCGGTAATTTCGGATATCCTGTACGGCGGTAATCGTAATAAGAGTCGTAAGGATGTTGCATAAATGAAGCCAGATAACGTTGGGTTAATATTTTCTCGATATTTTCTTCTTTGTTACTACCCAATTGAATCTGAGGGGTTTCTAAAAATGCATTTTTGACATCTTCAGTGAGGGGATGACCATGATGGTAAATCTCTTCGTCTGGTGTATAGGTTGTAATGAAATCCATACTGGCCTTAATCCCTTTTTTATAATAGTCGGATGCATCTGCCAATATCCATCCTCTGGTTGCTGCTTCGGCCAAAATAAAGTTTTGTTCCAGATAACTGATTCTCATTAAAGGCTCACCTGATGGTAGATCTGTATATCGAGGATTCAATCCGCAAAAACTTCCCGATGAAAATATTTTTTTTATTTGGTCGAAAGGAAGTGAAGGGTCTACTCCCAAATATGCATTCCGATCATCGGCTGTTAATCCTTCATCGATTTTGCTTTGAGCCGGTTTGGCATAATAGAATAATCTTGGATCTTTTGTTTCTTGAAAAGCATTGATGATCGTTGTAGAAATCATTGAATATCCGGCATGTTTAGTCTGGGTATTGTGAAATGGATATACCGTGTTCGCTTTATCGGCGTATGTCAATTGCAGATTGTCGTCATTAGAATCCATCAAAAGACGTGAAGAAAAGATAGAGGCAAAACGCTCTTTTATTTTCAGATCCGGATCAGATTCTTTTAAAGACAAAGACATCAGCACTTTCAACTGTAAGGCAGTAGTTACTTTTTTCCATTTTTCTACGTTACCCCCTAACATTTCATCTCCAGTGAAATCATTTGCTTGCGAGAATAATTCGTATGCCTTGTCCAAGTCGGCTAATACAAATTGCATGACCTCTTTCTGCGTATTGTACTTCGGTTTTACCAATCCGGTTTCTCCTTGTAATGCTTCCTCATAAGGAATATCTCCCATTTCCAGTGACATATAAAAAAGCTTGTATGCCTTTAGGAAATGAGCCAATCCTCCATATGCATTTTGGTCGTCTTCACTGGCTGCTTCAAGCATCTTTTCGCAGTTAGTTAACATTTTGAATCCGCTGAAACTGGATCTGTCAAATATGTTGTATTGGTAACTTTCCATACCTTCTCCCCATGCCAGTTGTTTACTTAGAAAATTGTCGTAAACAAAATTTTTGCTACCTCCGGTTTGCATGATATCTAGTAATAGTCCGTTGGCTAATAATGAAGATGTAACTTTTGTTGTTGCATCGGGATCTGTATTGATATCATCAAATTTATTGCATGATATTAATGCCGTAGCTATTAATAACAAAGTTATATATCTATTGAATCGTTTCATATTTGTTTCTATTAAAAATCTAATTTAACATTAAAACCTACATAACGGCAAGAAGGTGAGTTCAGCTTATCTGAAGCTCGGTCAGGATCTGAGAAACGAAAATCTTTGGTCCATATCAGTAGATTTTGACCAACGAAAGCAACCGACATCCCTTGCATTCTGATTTTCTGGCAGATTTGTTTAGGAACTTGATATGCCAAAGATAAGTCGCGAAGTTTGAAGAATGTTTGGCGAAGCACGTTTTGTCTTCGTACGGAACCTATATAGGGGTTCATTGTACTCATGTATGTTTCGTAAGATACCTGTACGTCGTTGGGGGCAAAAACACGATCATCACGGATGATGTTTCCGTCGGAATCATAGTCTACACTTCCGGAAACGACTTTTACGCCGGTTCCGATGAAATTTGTTTTGCCATTGACAACTTCATCATATCTCCATTGATTGTCCGAGTCGATATGGGCTCCGGAATTCCACATAGCTTGATCGGTTTGTGAATGCATAATACCTCCTACACGACCATCGAAAGTGAAATTTAATGTAAAATTCTTATACGAGATACTATTGCTCCATCCCCAAATCCAATCAGGAGATTCGTATCCGGCGACTGATTCGTATTTGCTAAGTACAGGGTATCCGGCTTCGTGAATGATATTTCCTTCCGGATCACGTTCCCAGTCATAAACGCCATACCAGTCCCAGCGTTCACCTGCTTTCACCCAAGGCTTCTGGGTTGAATATACAGGGTCTACTTGTGAGTAGTAATAACGATCTCGTGACCAGTTGAACATAGAATTCCAATTCCAGTCTTTTGTGCGGATAATATCGCCGGAGAGTGTGATCTCAAACCCTTTACGAAGTTGTTCTTCATCGATGTTGATCAATGTTGATCCAAAACCAGAAGCTTCGCTGATACCTGCTTGTCTGGTCAGGTTGTAATAGAGTTTGTTATAATAAGTAAAATCTACTTTCAGACGATTCTTAAACAAATTAACAGCAGTTCCAAGCTCGTAAGATCGTGTAGCAGATGGTAATACGGAAACTCCACGAATAGAGGTCGGATAGTAAGCTGCACTACTGCCATTGAACAAATTGTTAGATATACTGAATGCATTATTCGTTTCGTATACACTTAAATCCGATTTTGTTTGTGTCCAAGAACCTCTTACTTTCCAAAAATCAAAAACTTCAGGCATTGGGACGAACTGTGACAATACAACGCTACCGGCAACAGACGGATAGAAATAAGATCGTGTTTCTTTCGGTAAGGTGGATGACCAGTCGTTACGTCCGGTGATATCCACAAATACAGTGCTCTTCCAAGAAGCAGAAACTTTACCATACAAACTGTTTACTAATTTTTTTGTAACGCCGCTTGTTGTTTTTACATTGTCGATAGATCCTTTCAGCGAATAATATCCGGGAATAGTCAGTCCGTTTTGTGTTTCTCCCATGATATTGTCACTCTTCCAGTAGTAAACTGTTCCTCCGATAAATCCATCGATGTTGAAATCGCCCAATTGATGGTCGGCGGACAACATGAAGTCGTTGTTTAAGCTATACCCCCCTAGACGTTGCAAGCAATAATACCCCTTTCTATCCCATCCGCCAGATGCACTAATTGGGTTTTTCCATTCTTTCTTTTCCGAATAAGAGTCCAAACCAGAACGTAGAGAGAGTTTTAACCAAGGAGTAAAGTCGTAGGCAGCAGAAAGATATCCGTTTACAATATCATAGTCGCTGGAACGGGTAATTTCATGTGCAATGAAGTAGGGGTTATCATACCATGTATCATCCATCCAGTTTTGTTGTTCATTTGGCTTAACCCAATAGTTTTTATAATCTCGAATATCATATTCGCTACCTGACCATACCAACAAGTTATATAAGAATCCGCTTCCGCCATATCCGGCTCCCATGTCGTTGGGATAAAAGCGTTTGTTGTATGTCAGTCCTCCATCGAATGAGAAATCTTTCCATTTCATATCTCCGGAAACAGAATAAGTGATTTTATTCAGACGTTCATTCGGATATTGTCCTTTGTTAAACATGTGGGTAAGGGAAGTCCTGACACTGCCGTATTTCCCTTTTTGAGAAACACTGACGTTGTTATTAGTGACAAGACTTAAATTCTGGAAATTTTTCAGGTTATTCTTACCCTTTGATTCCAATGGCATCTCTTTCCATTCGTGTGTATATGGATCATACTGAACGGCAGTTCTTCCTATGTCTAGTTTATCTCCCCATACATAGTCGCCTGTATAGTATTTACCACCTGAACCAGAACTGTATGACGTTTGAACTTCCGGTTTTTTCAGGTAACCTGCATTGAACATAGTGCTGCTGTTGACAGTTACATTCAATCCTTCTTTTGTTCCTTTTTTAGTCGTTACCATGATTGCCCCAGCACCACCACGTGCTCCGTAAAGGGCCGATGCTGTTGCTCCTTTTAATACATCAACGGATTCAATATCATCTGCTGCAATATCTTTTAATGATACATTTCCATAAGGAACTCCATCAATTACTAATAACGGTTCGGAGCCACGTAAAGAGATCGAAGGGGCTGAATTGAATTCCGGACTGTTTTGTATGTTCAGACCAGCCACTTTTCCTGTTAACGATGTTGCAACATCTACCGGTTTTATTGTAGAGAAATTATCTCCTCCCACTTTCTGTACGGCATAGCCCAATGCTTTCTCTTCCCGCTTGATACCCAATGCGGTTACGACTACTTCATTCAGGTTATGAGTATCTTCTTCCAGCTGAATATTGATTATATTCTGGTTTCCGACAACAATAGATTTGGTTGTATATCCGATATAGGATATAACCAGGGTTGACTTGTTGGGGACTGAAAGAGAAAATTTACCGTCAAGATCTGTTATTGTCCCGTTTGTTGAACCTTTTTCGAGAACATTGGCTCCAATGATCGGTTCTCCTTTGGCATCGGTGACAATACCAGTTATATCTTTGATTTTTTGTTGTACTATGGCATTGCTCAATACTGTTTTTGGAGAAAGAATTATACTTTTATCCAGAACTTTATAGCTAATGTCTGTTCCGCTGAATAATTGTTCCAATACATTGAACACATTCTTTTTGTTGCTCTTTATTGAAACAAGCCGATTCGTATTTACCTGTTTGTTATTATAGAAAAAGTGAAATTCTGACTGTTTTTCTATCTCATCTAATACTTCCTGTACGGTTTTGTTATTGACGTTCAGGGATAAAGTGGCTGATTGACTGTAACTTTCAGTGGCGTATGCCAATCCGAAGCAAACAAATAACATTATAACGGTGATTCTCATACATAATGGTATTTTATTCAGGAATGTGAATAAAGATTTCACCATCCTGAAAAGTTGGATGCTAAAATAATTTGTCATAGATTTGTAAGTGATTTTAGAGTTAAAAAATTCATTTACTGACAGCTTGTCGCCAAACAAGCTTGCAGTTGTTTTTCATACGGGGAAATACGCCAATATTTTCCCGTATGTTTTTGTTCTAGGGAGGTTCAAATATTTTCATTTCAGTACTAAATTTTAAGTTGTTCATAATTCTGATATTTAATATAGTTCAACAATTGTTTTTTCTGGAATCTTGTTATTATCTGTTTCCGGATAGATATATTTATACTGGATGTTTGATGATAGCCGAAAATGTTCCAGAATCAGAGACAGATGCTGACTTTGAAATGTTCCGGTAAAAGAATAATTATACAGCAGGTCATTCTTTACAATGAACTCGGAATCAAATCTTTTACCTAGAATTTTCAGGGCTTCTTCAAATGAAGTGTTTCTGAATATAACAAGTCCGTCCTTCCAGGCAGTCAGAGTTGCCATATAAGTGTCATTTTGTTTAAGTTTTCCGGTTTTTGCGTTATATTCAAATTCTTCGTTAGGTTTCATTAATAAAGCCTCTTCCTTATTGTCTTTGCTTTGATAGGCGAGCTTGACAGAACCGGAAACCAAGGCTGTTGTAACCTTATTACTTTCTTTATAGGCTTCTATATTGAATTCTGTTCCCAGAACTTCAGCTTTCAGATTGAAAGGTGTGCTGACTATAAATTTTTTCGATCTGTCTTTTTGAACCGAGAAATAAGCTTCTCCGTCCAACACCACATCACGAGTCTCTCCTGTGAATTTTTGGGGATATTTCAAGTATGTTCTGGAATTTAACCAGACTTTACTTTTGTCAGGAAGAGTAACGGTGGCTACCATTCCAGGGGTTGTCCGGACTTCGATATATTCGACCGGCATTTTCTGTGTGGCAAAATAAATGGAACTGGCTATCAATGGCAGGATAAGGATGGCTGCAACCCGTTGGAACCAAAACATTAACGAATGTTTGTTGCCTGTTTTTCTGTTTATTCTTTTCCTGACATCATTTAATGCTCGGTTTGAATCTACAGATTCGATCGTATTGATTGTGTCTGTCGCCAGGAAAATATACCGGATATCCCGTGCCGTTTTTCTGTTTTCCTCAGAAGCTTGTAGCCAGGTTTCTATCTCCTGCTGTTGGGTAGAAGATAGAGTTCCGGAAAAATAATCCAGTAGTAATTGCTCGTCTATATGATTTTGTGTGTCCATTTTGTCCCTTTTATACTATTAAGACTAATGGGCAGAAAAATCTCCTAAACGAAAATGTGATTTTTTTTGTGATTTTTCTTTTTTGAAAGAGTTCTAGTAAGACTAACGTAACTATCCGTGCAAAAATAACATTTTTCAACATATAGACCTATTACATAGTGATTAAGTTTTTATAATATTAAATAAAAGAGAGTTCTTTAATATCTCAATCTGTAAATAATCAACAATTTCTTACCATAGTCTTACTAGAACTAAATACTTTTTATATGCTTTCTTTTACTATAGACAACATAAATGATGAGGTTCTTTTCCAAAAGATCCAGGCTGGTGATGTGAAAGCATTCGATACTCTGTTCATGCGCTATTATCCTCTTTTATGTGCTTATGCAAAGCAATATGTGGATTTTTATGACGGACAGGAGATTGTGCAGGATGTGATGGTTTGGTTTTGGGAAAACAGAAATATGCAGGTTATCGAATCTTCCCCGAAGAGTTATCTATTTAAAGCCGTAAAGAACAGATGCCTGACCCTGATCAATCGGAATGAACTGAAACAACAGATTGTAAATACGTTGTATGCAGATTGGCAGTCACAGTATGAAGATCCGGACTTCTACGTGGTTGAGGAGTTGACGAGGAATATTGAAGCAGCTTTGTCACGTTTGCCGGAAAGTTATCGGGAGGCTTTTGAAATGAATCGCTTCCAGAATATGACTTATAATGAGATAGCACAGAAACTGAATGTTTCATCTAAAACGGTCGATTACCGTATTCAACAGGCATTGAAACTTTTGCGCGTCGAGTTGAAAGACTATCTGCCATTATTAATGGCCTTAGTCAGAATTGTCTGAAAGACATTTCCGGCTAAAGCCATCCTGATGTATTATTGTCTTTATCCTCGTATTATAAACCTTTCATCCATTCTTCCGCTTTTGCCAAAGCCTCCGGCTTGCCTATATCCAGCAACTGTAAGTTTTCGGCTGCATAGGCATGGATATTTGTTTTAGCACAGATGGCCAGATAGAAATTGATGATCGAGAATTTGCCCGTCCATTCTTCCATCCAGTCGAATATTTTCGGCGATAATACATGGATACCGCTGAAAGCGTATTCATTATATTGTTTGGGATCGAAATCCGGATAATAAGATTTTACTTCTCCGGTTTCATGATTTCTCCAGCCACACAACCGGCTCTCTTTGTTGAACAGGAGATAACGCGATGTATTGCGCTTGCTGACCAGTAAAGTGGCGATCGGATCTGTTTCCAAGTGGCAATTGTATAACTTTTTCAGATCGACATTCGACATGATATCGACATTGTGTACCAGAAACGGTTCGTTTCCCTGAAGGAATTTGGCCGCTTTTTTTATTCCGCCTCCCGTGTCGAGCAGGTAATCCCGTTCATCGGAGATATGGATCTGAACTCCGAAGTTGTTGTTGGCTGCCAGGAAATCGATGATCTGGTCTCCCAGGTGGTGAACGTTGATAACGATCTGATGAAACCCTGCATCCTTCAGCTTCAGAATTACATGTTCCAACATTGGTCTTCCATTTATTGGTATCAATGCTTTTGGTGTATTGTCAGTCATCGGTTTGAGGCGGGTCCCCATACCGGCTGCAAAAATCATAGCTTTCATAATATTGCGTCAAAGATTTGTTCTATATTTTGTTCCCTGTGGGTCAGGTCTACTTTTACTCCGAATTTGGCATGCAGATGCTCTGCCAGATGTTGTGCCGAATAGACAGAACGATGTTGTCCGCCGGTACAACCGAAAGAGATCATCAGATTCGTGAAACCGCGGTCCAGATAACGTTTCACCGAAGCATCCACGATCGTATACACGTGTTCCAGGAATTGCGTGATTTCCCCGTCTTCTTCCAAAAAGTGAATTACAGGCTCGTCCAGTCCCGTAAAATGGTTGTATCGTTCATATTTTCCCGGATTGTTGATAGCCCGGCAATCGAATACGAAACCACCGCCGTTTCCGCTCGGATCGTTCGGTATTCCTTTTTTGTAGGCAAAGCTGACGATCTTGACTTCCAGCATCCGTTTTTGTATGTCGTCCCTGAACTGCGTCAGGCCGGTCAGTTCTCTCAGAACGGCGCACAGGTACGGATATTCCGGATAATCATTCTTTAATAACTGCCGCAGATTGTTGATGGCGAAAGGTACGCTTTGGATAAAATGCGGTTTCTTTTCAAAGTATCCCCTGAAACCGTAGGCACCCAGCACCTGTAGAGTGCGGAACAACACGAAATGGCGTAGCTGGCAGAAGAAATGTTCTTCGTCTACATCAGTATATTTTTGTAATGCTTGTAGATAATCGGCAAGCAATTCGTTTCTCAAATCTTCTGGGTAATTAGCTTTAGCCTGCCAAAGGAAAGAGGCTACGTCGTAATAGACCGGACCTTTTCGTCCTCCCTGGAAATCAATGAACCAGGGTTCGCCATCTTTGATCATGACGTTGCGTGACTGGAAATCCCGATAAAGGAAAGTGGGAGAGGTGTCCTGAAGCAATACATTGCTCATTTTCTGGAAATCATCTTCCAGGCGGTCTTCCTGAAACTCCATCCCCGTCGCTTTCAGAAAGCAATATTTGAAGTAATTCAGGTCCCAGAGAATGGAACGTTGGTTGAATTCCGGTTGAGGATAACAGTTCTCATACTCGAATCCTTCGGCGCCGGCATATTGGATAGAAGGAAGTTGCGTGATTGTTTTGTGTAACAACCGGCGTTCCTCTTCATCGAATACACAGCTTTTGCGTCCTTTTTCTATCGCATTGAAAAGCATGGTATCGCCCAGGTCTTCCTGCAAATAAAAAGAATAATCGTCCGAATAAAAATGCACTTCCGGGACGGAAATACCTTTTCCCCTGAAAAATCCGGACATATAAATAAATGCTTTGTTCTCCTCCTGGGAAGAGCCGCTGACCCCTATTAATGTTTTCGGGCCGGATATTCTGAAATACCGGCGGTTTGAACCGGATGAAGGTAGTTCTGTTATATCTTCGGCCTGTGAACCGGTATATTCGTAGTAGAGTCTTTTTAATTCTTCTGTTACCATATTTTTTGAATTACGGCACTAAGGTAAGCCTTTTTTGTTAGGGAAGGAAACTTCTCAAAAACATTCGCAATTGTATTTGCTTTTTGTACTGATGTCTGTGGAATTACTATACGTACTAAATAGAATTACATGCCTATGTAATCAATGGTTGATAATTGTGAACCGATTGGCTCATAATTATCGGCCGATTGGTTCATAACCATCAACCAAACGGCTGACAATTATCAGCCGCTAAATAGAAAGGGGTGTCCTGTCCTGAAATAAGTTGACAAAATACCAAAGTAAACTTATGTCAGAATCGAAACATGTAGGTTGTATCCGTTACAGCCATGAATTAAAATTAGAGATAACTAAACGTTACTTGTC
>NZ_JAMOKT010000064.1:0-40659 GCF_023656795.1 Parabacteroides caeci | reverse complement strand
CTGACATCATAGCTTTTCTCAATGGATTATATAAATAAATATGTTGTTCCCAAAACACACAACTAACTGTTCACAAGTTAAATACAATTATTATACAACATAAATTGAAAGCTAACATATGGTGTCAAGTTCATCATTAACTGACACGCCGCATGGAACGGACGGAAATTGACGCCATGAGGTATATACCCCTTGCGGACTTCCTCGCACGGCTGGGGCATGAGCCTGTCCGAAGAAGCGGAAACGAGCTGTGGTATCGTGCGCCATACCGCAATGAGCGCACGCCCTCTTTCCGCGTGAACGTGGCGAAACAACTCTGGTACGACTTCGGTCTTGGAAAGGGTGGCGACATCTTCACGCTTGCCGGGGAGTTTGCCCGAAGCGAGGATTTCATAGAACAAGTGAAATTCATAACGGAAACCGCCAATATGCCTATGCCTGTTCCCGAAGTGAGCAGACCGACTTTCCTGCCTAAACCGTCAGAACCTGCCTTTGAGGGAGTGGAAGCCGTCCCGCTGCTTCACTCACCATTGACGGAATATCTGGCGGGACGGGGCATCCCTTACGCTGTCGCATCACGCTACTGTTGCCGTCTGAATTACGGAGTGCGTGGCAAACGTTATTTCGCCGTCGGCTTTCCGAATGTGTCGGGTGGCTATGAGATCCGCAGCCGCTTTTTCAAAGGATGCGTGCCGCCGAAGGATGTGTCGCCGGTCAAGGTGGAAGGCTCTTCGGCTGGCGTGTGCAGCGTGTTCGAGGGCTTCATGGACTTTCTTTCCGCCGCCACGCTCGGATTGGAAACGGGTGACTGCCTTGTGTTGAACTCCGTTGCCAATGTGGAAAAGGCTATGAAGCATCTGGACGGTTACGGGCGCATAGACTGTTATCTCGACCGTGACGAAGCCGGACAGCGGACATTGGAAACGCTGAAAAGACATTATGGGGAACGTGTCTGTGACCGTTCCGCACTCTATGACGGTTGCAAGGACTTGAACGAGTATCTGCAACTGACAACGAAAAAAAGAAATGAACAATAACTTAAAAATCAAAGGACAATGAACATACTGAACAACAAGAACAAGAGAACATCAATCTTCAAGGCGTTGGCACTCTGCCTGTTCGCCGCCGTGTCGCTCACGCTCGTGTCGTGTGACGACGACATGGACATCCAGCAATCCTATCCCTTCACGGTGGAGACCATGCCCGTGCCGAACAAGGTGACGAAGGGGCAGACGGTGGAAATCCGCTGTGAGCTGAAAAAGACGGGCGACTTCGCCAACACTCTCTATACCATCCGCTATTTCCAGTTCGAGGGGGAAGGCACGCTGAAAATGGACAACGGAATCACGTTCCTGCCCAACGACCGCTACCTGCTCGAAAACGAGAAGTTCCGGCTGTACTACACGGCGGAGGGCGACGAGGCGCACAACTTCATCGTGGTGGTGGAGGACAATTTCGGCAATTCCTACGAGCTGGAGTTTGATTTCAACAATCGCAACGTGAAGGATGACGGGGTTATTTCGGTTTTCCCCATCGGCAATTACAAGCCACTGTCGATATGATGCGTGTATTCATGGCTGTACTCTGTTCGCTTCTGGCGGTCTGTTCCGTGTCCGCACGGAACAGCCGTCATGAGGGAACGGACGGGCAGGCGATTATCTGCCGGCTGCCACCGTTCGAGAGGGCGGTGCGATGCACGAAGTATTTTGAGGGCTGGCACTCGGAAAAACACCACCCGTATGTAGGGTATGGACATCGGTTGCAGCCGGGCGAAAGGTATTCGGCACGCACCATGACGAAACGGCAGGCGGACGCGCTCCTGCGGAAAGACCTGCGCAAGTTCTGCGCGATGTTCCGGCAGTTCGGGAAAGACAGCCTGCTCCTTGCCACGCTTGCCTACAATGTCGGTCCGTACCGTCTGTTGGGAAGCGGAAAGATACCCAAAAGCACGCTGATCCGGAAGCTGGAGGCGGGCGACAGGAACATTTATCGGGAGTATATCGCTTTCTGCAACTACAAGGGAAAACAGCACGCCATGCTGCTCAAACGGAGAAAGGCGGAGTTTGCGCTGCTGTACGAGCCTTAAAAGAACTGATAAATAATAGTTAGGCGTGCCATTTTGTCATTTGGCACGCTTTTTGCACTTATTTGTAATAAAAGTGAAAAAATATGGATTATTCCCAAAAACTTAAACAAATAAATAATCGATACAATCCAGACTCGTCAATGCTCGTAGAGCAAAGAATGTTCAGTGGAGAGTCTGTATATGATAAAGATGTGGCAAGGTATGTATTGCGAGCCATGAAATCCGTTGATGAAGAATACACAAAACGGACCAAAGCCGCAGGGGAGGTCGTTAAACAGCATCTGAGAGAATCTCTAACGAATGTATCGTATGAATACCAAGGCTCTGTTATGACAGATACACACATAAGGGGAGCCAGTGATATAGACTTGCTTGTACTATGTGAGAAATTTGTCGGAACAGACATTTTTAAGGTAAGACAAGAATTAGCGAAAACATGGAAATATAACGACCGCCAAATTGGCAGATTATGTCAGTTCGATAACTCATTTTCTCAATATGAGGGGAATAGTTCTCAGGATATGGCATCTTTGCGGACTCAAATTGAAAAGACAATGTTACGTACATATACTATATGTGACATATCAAAGCCCAAGGCGGTAAAAATTACTAATCAAAATCTTCATCGAGACGTAGATATTGTAACATCATCTTGGTTCCAATCATTGGATTATGTATTGGATGGAATGCCAGAGGATAAACGTGGTATAAAAATATATAATAAAAGCACCGGACTTTCCGAAGGGCCGGATTATCCGTTTCTAAGCATATCAAGAATAAATCAAAGAAGTGCAGATACAAATGGACGGTTGAAAAGAATGATTAGATTCCTTAAAAATGTTCGTACAGATTCTGAGAAAGATATCCCACTTACAAGTTTTGAAATCAATGCTATCTGCTACTCAATACCAGTACAAGATTACGTACAAAAAGAATACAAGGATTTGGTTTATATCTTGTGGCATACGATGTTCCATTTATGGAATGACGGCAAGCAAGATGACCTGAAGTCAGTGGTTGGAAACGAATATGTTTTTAAAGATAAGCCAGAAAAACTTGCGGCATTAAAAGTATTGGAAGACGAAGTTTATAAAATAAATAAGGATTTAGGTAATATATGAAACCAAGAATATTTATCGGCTCATCAAGCGAAGGTCTTGACGTTGCCAAACGAATCAAGGACTTTTTCAAGGAGGATTACGATTGTTATCTTTGGACAGATAATATCTTTAAGAACAATGAATCTTTTCTTGAAACATTGGTCAAATCTGCCAGCTTATTTGATTTCGGCTTTATGGTATTTTCAGCTGATGACGAACTTATTGTCAGAGATACACATTTTGAATCGGCCCGTGATAATGTTTTATTTGAATATGGTCTTTTCCTTGGTCGGGTAGGATTAGATCGAGCTTTTATTATTGCTCAAAAAGAAGCAAAAATACCTACCGATTTGTTAGGCATAACGGCTACGCGGTATGAAGTGAAAATTGGTGCAGACGGGAAGAAAGTCGCCACAGATTCATTGGAAAAAGGTTTAGCTAAATTAAAAAAACAAATTGATGAAAACATCAATCTCGGTCATTTAGGACTATTGCCATCAACTGTTTTGGCAATTTCCTATTTTGAGGGATTTGTTAAACTTGCGGCCGAATGGCTTACAGAAAACACGCCAGGATTGGAAATTGATGGCACTATATATGACAAGGGTATCTTAAAAATTGTAATGCCGGATTCTCTTGACGCAGATATAAAAAAGAGTGCGATGTTGTATTACAAGAAATTGGGGTTAAAAGAGACTAAGATTGACACAAAACAAAGAAGTTACCCTATTCATTTTGCGACAAAAGATGGTGACGATTCTTTAGAAATCTATGATATGCCAACTATTTTGACAGGCATAGATAAGGCAATTGATATGTATTTCCGGGTAGGACATATAGGGAAAAAGATAGAACAAGAACTTGCGGAAGAGAATGAGATGAATAATTTTCGGAGGGTCTTACAACTTTTAATCAACGAGGATGCCTTTTGTCGAGAATGTGTTATAATTATATGATTTACAAATCCGATGAAGCCACAACTTCATCGGATTTTCCGCTTTCATACATTCGGGATTATTCCTTTGCCGACAACTTCACCATCCCTGCAATGTTCAATGGTGCCAGGCGAAAATCCCATGTCTCCGATTGCGATATGCCGGATGTACTCCACATATTTCTGACCTTGAAAATTCTTTCCCGTGAGGTTTTTGAAAATCATCTTCATGCCTGTTCCGTCATCACTGTGCAAGATGATTTTTCCGTTCTGTCTGATTGTTTCCATGATTAAAACTTGTTTTTGTGAACACTATCGAAGATTGAGACAGAGGTTTCTTTGCTACTTTCTTTGTCCGCCATCATGCTCACCGAAAGAAAGTAGGGCGGCTTTCGCCGCCTGCCTCTTAAAAACGGGTGTAAAGTCCTGTCACCATCGTGAATATGTCCTCCAGCATATCGCAATATATTCCCTCGTGCGTTTCGATGTCCTTCGTCTTGCACTCAAAAGTCTTTTTGCTGAATGTCCTGCGGTAGAAACGCATATTGTAAAGGTCTAAGCCTTCATCATAAATGATGTCAAGGCGGTTCGCGCTCGTCTTGTTCCTCGCAAGGCTCATGCGTAAGCCGTTGCCCATGTCAATGAAGTCTTTGCTTCCCGTCATGGCGATAAAGCGTCTGCCGCCTATCTGCTCCAAAATTGTCTTTGCTATCATGTCTGTTCTCTTTTAGGTGTCATGTTCAGGCAGTGCGGACACCGCCTGAACGCTTAAAATTCTGTTTTCTCGGTTATGGGCGTGTATCTTTCCAGCCACGCTTTCAGACACTCCATGTTGTACTCGCTCGTTATGACTGCCGTATGGCTGTCAATCGTGGTAAACCGACTGCTCTCATAATTGTCAATCCACCCTTTTAGGCTATCGACTCCCCACGCTTCGGCATCGTCAAAGATGCCGTCCAATGCCGTGATGGGTTCGCTGAACTTGACTATCAGCGTTTGGTATGCTGCTTCGTTCATCGCTTGCCCTCCTTTCCTTCCTTTGCCGTCAGCCACTTGTTCCGTGCGGCTCGGCACTCGTCCAAAGTAGGTTTGACACAAGAGAACAGTTCTCCGTCCGTGTGGCGGTAGTCGTACTGCACAAGTGTCCGCCTGCGTCTGCCGATACCAATTTGGAAACGCTCGTATTTCTCCGTTCCTGCTTCCTTGCAGGTGCTTACTCCGTTGATGGTCATTCGTGTACTCATAATCATTGTTTTAGATGGTTAGAAATGTACTGACAGCACTCTGTTTGTCATCACCATTTCGGGGTTGCTCGTGTAGCGTTGGTGCAGGTAAAAATGATGTGAGCCGAAGCCGTAACAGAAGAACTTGTCAAGTCCGTTCTTCTCGGCAAAGTCCTTTACACTTGCCCTTAACTGCTCCTCACTCTGACAAAAAGTGAGGAGGTTCATAAATTCAAGGAACATCGTGGGGATTTTATCATCCCACAAGCAAACCATGCTTTCAAATCTTATTTCCATATTCTTATGATTTTATAGGGTTGATATTATGCCGCTTTCATCCGTTCACGGATAAGGTTCACGTTGCTGTTCACAAGGGAGATTATGCGGTTATGGTATTCCGTGTTCCTGTTGCATACGCCACGGCTCTGCACTATCTCAAATGTTTTCAGTGACACCTCAACCGTCTCGATGCGCTTGCCGTCAATGGTGGCGGACAGGATAAGGGAGTTTTTCCGGCGATGGTAGTCACCCACGCAGTGGTGCATCATCCGTCCTTCCTCCACCATTTCCTTCACGCTCTCAATGACCTTGACACGGATAAGGTTGTCGGAGAACACAAGTCCGAAGAAGATGCCTTTGGCTTTCAGATAGTCTTTCTCGTCCTCAATCGCTTTCACACGCTGTTGTTCCGTCTGTTCACGTTCCCTTTGCAGGTCGCGTTTTGCCACCAACTTGTCGTGTTCGGCTTTGAGGTCGGAGGGGCAGACATATTTTGGGTTGTTCGTGTCCTTGCCGAAATGACGCAGTAGGTCGATGGTGTCCTGCCACATGGAGCCGTCAGAAATGGTGTAGCCGTTGCGGATGCAAACCTTGACGGATGCCCAATATCGCTCCATGTTGAAGGAACTGCGGATGTAGTGGCGCAACATGGCGTATTGCCCTGCTTTCAAGAGTGTTTCGGCTCGACTGTCGGAAAGGATAGCCGTGAAAAGGTCATACGGCAGGATGTTGTGAAAATCGCCCTTGAAGCCGTTGCGTTTCAGTTCGGGGATGAAACGCTGTCGGGGATAGGTGCATACGGGGGATATGTCGTAGGCACGGAGTTTGTTTTGCTTGCGTACCTCCATGTCGCTGTGTTCAGCCCATAGGTCGTAATACAATGTAAACATACCACGCAGTCGGGCAACGGTGGTCGTCGTGCCTTCGGGTGAAATCCACCTCTGCACCACCTCATAAATGGAATACTCGGCTGTCTGCCCTGCCTTGTATCGGGACTTGACGAAGAAGAAGCGTATCACTTGGTACTGCTTGCAGGTGGTGACGATGGAGAAATACTCGTTGTCTTTAAGCACGCTGTTTCGGGTGCGCAACGCTTCCAACTGCATCCCGCAATGGGGGCAGGTGCATCCGCAAAGGGTGTCTGCAAGGTCGTGGTCGCTCTTCCACGAATGTCCGCACTCGGTGCAGATGTTCGTGCCGTCCGCCCTCTTGATTGCGTAATGCTTGAAGCAATGGAGGAAAGCGTATGCCTTCTGTGTGGCGGTCAGTTTCGGTAGTCGCTTGCTCAGCCGTGCGACTTCCTGCTGTATGCGTGTTCTCGGTTTCATGACATCAAATCGAATAGGTTGGGTTGTTCTGTTTCTTGTCTTGCGGTCGCTTTGGCTGTTGTCCTCGGCTTGTGGCGGTTCTGCATTTCACGCATCAGTCCGTCTTGGTATTGGCGGATTGCGTTCTGACGTGCCTCCGCCTTTTCCTCTGCGGTGAGTTCCACCACGTGGTTCACCACCACTTGGCAGTTCACCGGCTTGCCCACCTCAATCTCGTTCTCGTCATAGTAGTGTACGGCTTGTCCGTAAATCTCCCCGTCCGTGAAGCCGTTGCAACCGCTTTTCTGCACATAGTTCAGAATGTAGGTCACGCAGTCGTCGATGTTCTTGGCAGTGTTACGGTAGTTCTTGGCAAAGAGCGCATCTTCCGCCGCACGTTGCTCCAAATACGTCTGTATCGTTCTCTTGAAATGGTCTGTCGTTTTCATATCGCTGTCGTTTTAGATTGTCTGTTTCAGTATCTCTCTCCAATAAATCGGCTCCACCTCGCTCAAAAGAAAGTCGGTAAAGTCCTTACGTGCGTCCTTGTTCAGTTCGTGGTATAGTTCACGGAACACGGATATGTTGCCGTTGATGTACGTTTCCACCATGTACTCGAAGATGTTGCCCACCTCGTAGTATCTGCATTGTTGCTCCACAGTCTTGCTTCTTCTCTTTGCCATGTCGATAGGGATTAAAGGGTGAATAACCAAAGGATGAAGCCGAAGAAGGCGATTGTGGAAAGGATTGCCACGATTATGCCTATCGCCACTCGGAACACTCCGTTTGCTATCTCTCTGACGATGCCCCAAAGGATGCCGGACACCCAAAAGGCGGTGCGCATGGTCAGGGTGCATATCGCAAACCCGATGTATTGCGCTGTCTGTCTGAAATCTGTCGTTGCCGTCATATCTTCGCTGTTTTTGATTTTTTGTTTTTTAATGCGGATTCAAGAGCTGAGGGAGTTGAGTTTCAAACTATTTTATCTGCCTCTCGTTTATCCGACATTTTTTTAATGCGTCTTTCTGTCGCATCGGTCGTTTTCGTTTCGGGTGCAAGGAAATGTAGGGATTAGGGAATGCAAGGTTTTTCGGGCAAAATACTACCCGAAGGGCTGGAGATTTTTCCCGAAAACAGGAGGCTTGACCTTGCTTTCCCGTCCAATCCCGTAATTACCTTTGCACCCAGAACGGAAATGACCGCCTGATGCGGCTCACTGAAAGGCGCGAAAATGGAGGTAAACGGAAGTAGAGGCAGATTAGACTGAAAACTTCAAAAGAGAAATCCGTGAAAAAAGAAGCCCCCAACAAAAAAAGAACATAGCCGGGAGTGTGAAACCGGGCAAACCACCTGCAAGGAAGTATGGTTTTATTTGTCTGGCCAGACGTGTCGGGTCGGGCGGATAAAACCATTCTTCCCGGTTTGCCTGCCGTAGATGACGGCTTGTTACATTCATGGATCAAGCGGTCATATACGGCTTTCCGCATCCGGCTCAAGTGGACAGCGAAAAAGAAAATTATCTGAAAACCCGTAAAAGCACCACTTTGGCATAAGCACAAAAGAAATGGGCCTTGCATCATCAGTCTAAACTGTCGTTTAGGCGTGAGGCAAAGCCCTTTTCACCACTTATGCGGCAGTCGGCACACGTCCGTTCAAAATCCTTTTGGGCGATGGTGTGCCGACGGATAAAACCGCTTTTACGGAAAAACTTTATGTGGGGGAAAGAAAAAAACAGGGAGATTCATTTCAAAATCTCCCGTTTTATTGTTACTTTTGCATACGAAGAGTTCTTTGAAGGTTACGCAACGCGCAGAGGAATAATGCAGTGGATAACTAACTAAATCGTAACCTATTACTATCATGAGCATCTAACCTACGCTCATTTCCAATAAATTACACTCTTTTCGTAACTTCCACGTGCAAAAGATAAAATTATCACCGGGATAGTTTCATTTATCCCTTATATTACTTGCTTTTACCTCGGACATGTATTATCTTTGGAAGGCAGGTAAGTTGTTGCCGACGCTGTCGGCAAAATAAACGACAGTGTCGGCAAAGTTTTCGACAGTGTCAACAATATTGCCGACAACGTCGACAACAACTTACATAGGCAGAAAAGTAAGATTCGGACGCACCTTGTCAAAGATACATCCGAGGTAATAATAATTATACCAGTATTAAAATTAAACTACCATGGGAAGAATTAGATTCGGAGTATACAAGGCACCAAACACCAGCGGCAAGGAGCAACAGTCTTGTGCCCGGCTTATATCCAAAGGGACCATGCGGATGGAAGATATTTGCGAATACCTCTCGGATTCGTGCTCGCTAACTTCGGCCGATGTGAAAGGGGCGATAGAGGCGCTGACCACCTATATCGGACGGAACTTATCGAACGGCTATTGTGTGGAACTGGAGGGATTAGGGCACTTCTCCCCTGCCCTCAAGACGTTACAGAAAACGGATGAGAAGGGCAAAACCGTCTTCTTTGCCAGGGCGGACGGGGTTAACTTCCGCTGCGCCAAACGATTGAGGGAACTGGTCGACAAGGACCGCCCACTGAAAATAAAAAGAGAGAATGTCACCTCTAATGAACTGACGGACAGGAAAAATAAGATGCTTAAATTCCTGCAAAACAATCCGTATATCAATCTGACGGATTATGCAGGAATAAACCATTGCAGCCGTTACCGGGCAACCGAAGACATGAAACTGTTTGTAAAAGACGGCATAGTGATCAAGATGGGATACAGGACGCACAGGGTGTATTCGCTGCCACCCAAAGAAGAGGAAGAATAATAAGAGTATCCAGACTACGTGTGAGCATTGGGAAACTTCCGAAAAAAGATATATCTTTGTACTTGATAGTAGCCTGATTGCCATCTCTTTCCCATATGGAAAAGGATATACTTTGTCTTATCCAAATTAATCAGAATTATGAATATCGAAGAGTTCAGAGAATACTGTCTTTCCTTGAAGGGAGTTCATGAGAAGATGCCGTTTCCGAATGTGGCGGATAAGTACAGTCGGGACGTTTTGTGTTTTTACATCGCGGATAAGTGGTTCTGCTTCGTGAATATCGAAGTTTTTGATTTTTGCTGCATTAAATGTAATCCGGATGAATCAGGAGAATTGCAGGGACGGTATGCGGGAATAACTCCGGGCTGGCATATGAATAAGAAGTATTGGATCAGTGTCTATTTCAATCAGGATGTGCCGGACAATAAAATAAAGGAACTTGTGAAGAAATCCTATGAGATTGTCGTCGGAAGCCTCACTAAAAAGGAACGGGAGATGTTGCTGCAACAGGAATAAAAAAGAGGCGTGTGGTATTCCCATATCACACGCCCCAGCCCCTCACCTAAAGGGGAAAAACTCTCTCATCGTTAATTGAAATAATATGTGTATATTGAAAAACCATCTGTTTAGTTGCCGCCAGGCTTTTGGTAAAGCATTGTCTTACCGGGCAATGACAGGGAAGCCGGACAGGCATCTGCCGATACTGCACGTTTGAAGGCTGGCTTGTCACTCATCACAAAATGTAGGGATATACCGGATTTCACGTCATCGTATGTCAGGTAAGATTTGTTGTATTTCTTGCCGTTTACATACATTTCTTTAATGTAGACATTCTCCTTCGACCAGTTCTCGGTCGTCATCTTTATCTCTTTGCCGTTGCTCATCGTGATAGATAACGCCTCAACACAAGGGGAACCTACATTATATATATTACTGGAAGGAGCGACAGGATAGAAACCGGCACAGTTGAACATGTACCAGGCCGACATCTGCCCGCAGTCGTCATTACCGCTCAACGAACCGGGTTCGTTGCCGTAAAAACGATCTACTATTTCGCGTATCCATTTCTGGCATTTCCACGGCTTGCCCAGGTAATTATACAGATAAGCGACATGATGGCAAGGCTCGTTGCCGTGCCAGTAACCGCCGATACGTCCCTGGATATCGTGGGCGCCCGGGATATCGTCCGGTAACTCGACAGTAAAGAGTTCGTCCAGCCGTTTCTCGAACAGTTTCTTTCCCGCCAGGTTGATATATCCCTGTACGTCGTGCGGAACGGTCCAGGTGTATTGCATCGTAAATCCCTCGGTAATATCTCCCCAACCATTTACCGAACCCGGTCCCTGATAAGCGATCGGGGCAAACGGGGTGCGCCAGTTACCCTGGCTGTCACGGCCACGCATGTATTTGGTTTCCGGATCAATCAAAGTCTGGTAAGAGAGGGAACGGTTCAGGAAATACTTATAATCGTCTGTCTTTCCCAAAGTCTGGGCAGCACGGGCAATGCAATAATCGTCGTAGGCATACTCCAAAGTTTTGGAAACCGACTCGGCTTCTTTGTCGAAAGGAACATAACCGTTACGATCGTAATCCGGCAGGCAATCGTAATGTTTATTCATTGCGGTTGTCTTCATGGCTTCGTATGCCCGTTCGTAATCAAAACCTTTGACACCTTTAACGATCATATCGGCCAGAACGGATACGGCATGGTAACCGATCATACACCAGGTTTCGTTACCATAGAACGACCAGATCGGAAGCATTCGCTCCGTGCTCTTATCGTAATGGGCAAGCATGGAATTGGCGATATCGGCGTTCACGTCCTGATGCACCAGGTTAAACCAGGGATGCAGGGCGCGATAGGTGTCCCACAAAGAGAAAGTAGTATAATTCGTAAAGCCTTTGGCCTGTTCGATATTCTTGTCCAGTCCTCTGAAACGACCGTCGGCATCCTGGAAGATGAACGGATGCAAAGCCGCATGATAAGCAGACGTATAAAAGGTCTCTTTTGTCTTCCGGTCGGCTGTCACACGGTACTTTTCGAGTTCCTGTTCCCATAAGTCGATACCTTTTTCTTTCAGGCCGTCGAAGGTCATGCCGTCCAGTTCCTGCATATTCAGTTGTGCCCCGGCTGTACTGACTGCCGATACGGAAGTTTTTACAATCACTTCTTCCCCCTCTTCCGTAGCAAAGGAAAGGCAAGCCATCAGGTTCTTTCCCCAGGCTTCGTTCGTGCTTCTGAAACGGGAAGTGTTGTAAATGACCGGCTTCTTATCCTGCATGATGTGGAAATCTTTCAGCTTTTTGGAGAAGACGGCGGTGAAATAGACATGGCGCTCCGGTCCCCAGCCTTTCACCAACTTATAGCCGGTCAGGGTCGAATCGTTCTCCATACGGAGATTCGACCATTCACAGGATTGCCATAGCGTATGGTTCAGGTCGATCATGATGAAAGACTTATCCGATTTGGGATAGGTGAAGCGGAACATTCCGCTACGCAGTCCGGCCGTCATTTCGGCTTTGACACCATAATCCTGCAACAGGACGGCATAGTAATTGGGAGAAGTCCACTCCTGGTCATGGGTATAGCGTGAACGGTAACCTTCATCGGGATTTTCGCGGGTTCCCGGATCGAGTTTCATTTCGCCGGTGCCGGGGACAAACAGGAAATCACCCAGGTCGGGGATGCCTGTTCCGCTCAGGTGCGTCAGACTGAATCCGAGGATGGAAGTATGGTTGTATTTATAACCGGCTGCCGCATCGTAGTATTTGGAGTCTGTATCCGGACTGATCTGGATACCACCAAACGGGATTTGTGCACCGGGATAGACATTCCCGTATCCGTCTGTTCCGACCAAGGGGCGGACGTAGTCGGTCAGTTTCTCGTTTTGGGCCATGCCTGTCAAGGTAAAACAAGACATGGCTAATAATGTATATATTCGTAGTTTCATATTTTATCAGATGTGAGCTAATTATAGTGACTGGTTGTAACTCGCTCCCCTCTTGAGAGGGGGAAGGGGGTGTGTCATATCCTCACCTATATAACCACCACAATCAGAGCCGCTTGACTATTACAGGTTCATTTGCCGTCTGCTTCAGCTGACGGTTTACAAGTTGTTTCTCTCTTTTGGCTTCAGCCACATGTCTCTTAGATAGAAAACTGTAAGAAATGGGACTAAAGTCCAATGAGATAGATTCTTTACTAATCCGTCAGCTGAAGCAGACGGCAAATGAACCTGTAACAAAGCCTGTTTTATTGACTGGCTTTAACACACCCCCTACCCCCTCTCAAGAGGGGAGACAGGTACAACCTGTCACTATAAATAGCTCATTTTCTATTATTCTTTTATCTCTTTAGAGAATGAATAAGGTGCATCCTTTTCCTCTGTGCCACGGGTTTTGTTCGGGGTGGCGGACATGGTGCAGTTGATCGTCATGCCACGCAACAAGTCTTCGTGTGTCAGGTAGTTGCGGGTGTAATTCTTGCCGTTCACCTTCATGGTCGAGATGTAGCGGTTCGCGGCATCATTGTTGTTGGCATTGATCACTACCTTCTTGCCGTTTTCCAGATTCAGCGTCACGCTTTTGAATAGCGGGGAACCAAGGATATACTGGTCAGTTCCCGGACAGACCGGATAAAAGCCGAGTGCAGAGAACACATACCAGGCAGAAGTCTGTCCGTTGTCCTCGTCACCGCAATAGCCGTCGGGAGTGGCGAAGTACAGCTTATCCATCACTTCGCGTACCCAATACTGCGCTTTCCAGGGTTCACCGGAGTAGTTATACATATAGATCATATGCTGGATCGGCTGGTTACCGTGAGCATAATTACCCATATTCATGATCTGCATTTCACGTATCTCATGGATAACACCTCCATAATAACTGTCATCGAACAAAGGCGGCACATTGAATACGGAATCCATCATTGCGTTGAAACCGGACTTTCCTCCCATCAGGTCGATCAATCCCTGCGGATCATGGAAGACAGACCAGGTATAATGCCAGCTATTACCTTCCGTAAAGGCATCCCCCCATTTTAGCGGGTTGAACGGAGACTGGAATGCGCCGTCTTCATTACGGCCACGCATCAGCTTGGTTTCCTTATCGAACAGGTTCTTATAGTTCATGGCATGTTTGGCAAAGACGGCTATTTCAGATTCCGGTTTACCCAGCGCTTTTCCCAGTTTATAGATGGCCCAGTCATCGTAAGCATATTCTAATGTACGAGCGGCACTTTCGTTGATCTTCACATCATAAGGCACGTAACCCAACTTATTATAATAGTCGTAACCCAAACGGCCGGTCGATTTCACCTTCGGATGAACATTGTTTGCTCCGTGTACGACAGCCTCCCAAAGGGTTTCTATATCGTAACCGCGCAAACCTTTCAGATAAGCATCAGCAACAACCGAAGCCGAATTATTCCCTACCATACAGCCACGATGGCCGGGGCTCGCCCATTCCGGCAGGAATCCGCTTTCCTTATACGTATTCACCAAACCTTCCTGCATCTTCACATTCATCGACGGATACACCAGGTTCAGGAACGGAAACAGGCAACGGAAAGTATCCCAGAAACCGGTATCGGTAAACATATAACCCGGCAATACTTCCCCGTTGTACGGACTATAGTGCACGATCTTTCCATTGGCATCCACTTCGTAGAAGCTGCGTGGGAAGAGGACGGAACGGTACAGGCAGGAATAGAAAGTACGCAATTTGTCTACATTATCGTCATTCACCCGGATGCGTCCCAGCACTTCGTTCCACGTCTTACGACCGGCATCCGCTATTTCATCAAAAGACCGTCCGCCCAACTCTTTCAGGTTCAACTCTGCCTGTTCGGGACTGATAAAAGAAGAAGCGACACGGGCATGAACAACTTCCCCGCGACGGGTTGAGAAACCGATGATGGCACCGGTATGGTTTTCCTGTGCTTCCGTTTCACCCTTGCGGATTTCGCTGTCGCCGACCGTTGCCTTATAAGTAAAAGGCTTATCGAACACGACAACAAAGTAGTTTTTGAAATTCTCGGGAACACCTCCGCTGTTACGGGTGGTATAACCGATGATCTTATTTTCTTCGGGAATGATCTTGATATACGAACCACGGTCGAAAGCATCGACAATCACATACGACTTATCCGTTTCGGGAAAAGTAAAACGAAACATGGCGGCACGTTCTGTCGGCGTGATTTCCGTTACCACATCATGATCGGCCAAGTAAACACGGTAATAATTCGGTTTGGCCACTTCCGCCTTATGGGAAAACCAGCTGGCACGCTTATCCTGGTCGAACACCACCTTACCGGTTATCGGCATGATGGCAAACTGACCGTAATCGTTTATCCAGGGACTGGGCTGGTGTGTCTGCTTGAACCCCCGTATCTTGTCGGCATCATAGGTATAGGCCCAGCCGTCTCCCATCTTTCCGGTTTGAGGCATCCAGAAATTCATACCCCACGGCATTGCAATCGCCGGATAGGTATTTCCTGTGGACAAGGATATTTTCGACTGGGAGCCGACCAGGGGATTCACGTAATCCACCAGTTCGGTCTTATCCGCAGCCTTCATCGTGAAAAGACTGCTGCAAAAGGCAATAGCCAGAATAAATAACTTCTTCATGGATAATATATAGAATAATGATTAGTTAGCAGATAACGAATAGGGCTTGTCGTCCCCGGTAAATACACGCTTCTTATTCGGTGAAGAGGTCATTTCAAAAGTCAGCTCTCCCCCATTCATAATATCTTGTTGCGTGATATAGGCTTTTGTATACGGTTTGCCGTTCAGACGGACAGATTTGACATAGCGGTTCTTGTCGCTGACCTTATCTGCCCTGACTTCAAAAGTCTTTCCGTTTTCAAGCGATACCTTCATATAAGGCAGGTAGGGAGCACCCAACACATATTGGTCGGTTCCCGGACAAACGGGATAGAATCCCATAGCCGACAGGATATACCAGGCCGACATCTGGCCGCAATCGTCGTTTCCGCACAGGCCGTCGATATTATTTCGGTACATCTTGTTCATGATTTCACGCTGCCAGTATTGGGTTTTCCAAGGTTGGGTAGTCCAGACATACAGGAACGGGATATGATGGCTCGGTTCGTTGCCATGCACATAGCCGCCTAAAAGTCCTTCTTTGGTAACATCTTCCGTTTCGGCAAAAAACTCGTCCGGCAGATGCATCGTGAACAGCGAGTCGAGTTTGGATACGAAAGACTTGTCGCCTCCCATCAATTGAATCATATTGTTGACGTCCTGAGGAACATAGAAAGAATAGTTCAGGGCATTTCCTTCGATAAACCCTTCGCCATGCGTACTCAACAGGTTGAAGTTTTCTTTCCAGCGTCCGTCCGAATAACGGGGACGGGCGTAACCGATACTTGTGTCGAACACATTGATATAGTTGGCTGCCCGTTTTTTATATTGGTTTGCCACCTGGTCGTTTCCTGCCAGGCGGGCGGTATTATAAATCGTCCAGTCGTCGTAGGCATATTCCAGCGTTAAGGAACCGGCGCTTCCGTTATGGTCGAGTGCAACATATCCTTTTTCCATATATTCCTTCGTTCCGTCATAATAAGGAATGGTAGAACTGCTGACCATCGCTTGCAGGACTTCCTCCTTATCCAGCGGCAATCCTTTTGCCACGGCATCGGCCAGCACGGATACGGAATGATAACCGATCATGCACCAGTTTTCATTTGCCATATGGCTCCATACCGGCAACGCTTTATGTACGCTTTGTTCGCAATGTTTCAGCATGGAACGGGCAATATCGGTATTTACCTGGCGGTTGATGATATTGAATAACGGATGCAAGGCACGATACGTATCCCAGACAGAGAAGACCGTGTAGTTTGTAAAATCGTCGGCCTTGTGAATATTTCCGTCCAAGCCGCGGTACTGCCCGTCGACATCGGTATAGACACACGGATTAATCATGGTATGATACAAAGAGGTATAAAGCATAGCCAGCTGGTCGTTGTTACCTTTTGCCTCTATACAGGAAAGCTCCTTGTTCCAGGTATCCGAAGCCTTTGCCGCCAATTGGTCGAAGCTGTAACCGGATGCTTCCGCACGAAGATTCTTCAGGGCGCCGTCGGTACTCACACCGGAAAGGGCTACTTTGACTTCCAATTCTTTGGAGGTTGCCGGATCGAAATCGAAATAAGCGACGATCTTCCGTCCGCCGATATCCGGGAAATTCTCTTTCATATTAAATTTGCCGTAACCGCCACGGTAATTCACTTTCGCCTTTTCCTCGCAACCATAATGAATGACAGGTTTGGAGAAAGACATCGCAAAATAGGTGTAATTGGTCCGTGCCCATCCGTTTGTTATGCGATAACCGGTAACCAACGTATCATTCTCTACGCGGATATTTGTCCACAGGACTTTTCCGTCGTAATTGTAAATACCATGAATCATATCGAGAATAATACGCTGGTTTCCGCCATCGCCGGAAAAAGTATATTTATGAACTCCCACCCGTTTGGTGGTCGTCAGTTGCGCTTTTACGCCATAATCGGACAACATGACTTCGTAATAGCCGGGACGGGATATCTCCGTGTCGTGTGAGAAACGGGAGCGGTAACCGCCGTCCGGATCGGTCGCTGTTCCAGGATTCAGTTTCAGGCAGCCGGTGGCGGGCATGATCAATATGTCACCCAGGTCGGAATGACCGGTTCCGCTGAAATGCGTATGGCTGAAACCGACGATACTGCTGTCCTTATGCTGGTATCCGGCACAATATTCATACGAACGGGGTTGATACTTGCCATCGACATTATGCGGGATCGTGTCGGTATCCGGACTTAGCTGCACCAGTCCGAACGGCACGCAAGCCCCCGGAAACGTATGCCCCATCCCGTTTGTTCCGATGATCGGATTGACAAAGGATACTTTCTCCTGTGCCCACAACGTTCCACCTGCCAGCGCAGCAGACAGAAATAAGGCTAAACATCTTACAGATTTCATAGGTATGTAGTATTTATTTATTCTTTTGTCAGAAACGCCTGGTATTCATTCCACATGCTTTCAATACCGGATTCTTCGCCGAAAATACACTTGATCGCCTTGTCGAAACTCCACACATCCAGGTCGCGGACAGTCAGATGGAATTTACGTATGGCATCCGGGTCTTTTGTTTTCAGCCACTGGATAAAGAAGCCGGTCGTACGGTAACCATCCATCCAGTTACCACCCGGCTTACGGGTACTCATGTCGAAAAATCCGGACTCTGCCCGCACGGCATCCGCCATTCCTTCTATACAGGCCCAAAATTCCTTATTCGTCGAGTATGAACCAATCCCCTTCGGTTCGAACTGATAGGCATGGACCAGCTCATGATATAAGACACCGCGTGTTTCAAAATCGAGCTTGTAAAGCGATTCGTTCGCCGACTTCTCGATATGGCGGGTACTGTATTCGATATAAATAGCCGGAGGATTCCCGGATTTGGCAGAAACGCCATCATAATCCTTCAACGTATAATGAATGGTCTGAACATCATTCATAGTATCTTTTGCCGTATAGAAAAGGATTTCCGCCACCTTGCGGGCATGGTATTTCAGGTAGGCATCCGGGTCTTGTACAAGGTCTGCATAGATAGCTGCACCTTTTGTTTCCGGAGCCAATACTTCAAAGTCTACTGCGGGATATTTGAAATCTTCCCAGTCTGTAACCAGGTTCTTTTCGGAAAACAGGACATCGCCGATCACCAGCGTATCGCTGCCTGCCGTTTCGGCTTCCAGCATATATTGTTTATAATTGGAAGGATTGGTTATCGGACAAAGGATTTCCTGGTAACGTGAACTGAAGCGCTGGTCTTTCCGTTCGTCTACCACCACCCAGTTCTTTCCGTCGTAGGAGCCTTTCAGCACCCAGCTCGCCGGGTCATGTACAGGTGATTCGCCTGATGAATAGATTTTATAACTTTGGATAGGAATACTGTATTGAGGATCAAAAACAATCCGATTCAGTTTCCGGGTTCCTGTATAGTATGTTGTCGGGTCCCCATCCGACAACTCAGGTACATTCACCGAAACATTTTCCCGACATGCTGAAAGCAAAAAACTACCAACTACAATTACAAATATATTAATGCAACACAACTTCATAAAATTAAAACAATAAAGTATTCACTATCCAAAGTATAAAACAACTCCCTGATACACTTCCGCCTCAAATGCCAATCAAGCAAAGTGTTTCTATTCATTGTTCAAATCATTCTGTATTCATATTAAAAAAGCATTATCGGGTTTCACAAATCTGAATGCAATATTACCAGATTGTTCTTTTCCCGCATTACTACTAAAATACCAAAAGAGTGTCACAATATGCACCTGGCACATTATGACACTCTTTTGGCAAATCAGGACACAAACAGGAAATCAGCGACTTATCCCTTATTCCGGTACTCTTTAGGCGTTTGGTTGTACTTGGCAGCAAATTCCCGATAGAAATAAGACCTGTTCGAAATGCCGACTTTATAGATAATTTCCTGTACGCTCAGATTAGTCGTCACCAATAACTGCGCAGCATAGTTAAACCGGTAATCCTTGATAAAATCGGAAGGAGTGAGCGGAGATATCTTCTTGAAACGGCGGTAAAGCGACCGGGTATTCATGCCCATCTTTTCGGCTATCAACTCCAGGCGCAGGGTTTCCTTATCGAGATTTTCTCGGATAATGGCAGTTACGGCATCCATAAATTCTTTATCTTCCTGATGAATCAGCTGTCCGCCGGATTGTTCGTAGGCGCTCTCCGGTGAATAGTAATAATCTTTCAGTTCTTTTTTACTTGTCATCAGCCGGTTGACTACGGAGCGGAGCACCACCGCAGAAAACGGTTTAGTCAGGTAGGCATCTGCTCCCAGATCGAGTCCTTCCGCCTGGTCGTGTTCCGATATTCTGGCAGAAACGACTATCAACGGAATATGGCGGGTAAACTTATCCGATTTCACACGGCTGATCAATTCCATCCCGTCGATCTCCGGCATCATAATATCCGTAATAATAAGGGCCGGCGTTTGTTTTTCCATCAAACGGATCGCCTCTTCCACACTGTAGGCCTCCACTATCGTATAAGCCTCAGATAAAGATTCCTTAATCAACCAGACAATATCCTTATTATCGTCCACCACCAGGACACAGGGTTTATTCTCCGGAGAGACAACTCCCGGCAATCCGGTTTCATCGATGGGAGACGAAAGGACAGGCACCGCTTCCGGTTCCTCATTTTCCGGTTCGGCTTCCTCCTCCTCGGCTTCAAGGTGGGGCAAGCGGACAATAAATTCGGCAAACCGACCTTCTTCACTTTTCACCTCTATCGTGCCATGCAGGGATTGTACGATACTATGGCAGATAAACAATCCCAGTCCGTTCCTCGATGTTGTTTGCGTATAATTGTTACCCTCCAGGTCACCCAATATACGGTAACGGTCAAAAATAGTCTTCAGGTCTGTTTCAGATATTCCTTTGCCCGAATTATAGACACGGATTATCAAGGACTTATTTTCCGCAGTAGCCGAAATACGTATTTCTCCGGCTTCATCCGAGTATTTAAAAGCGTTGGAAATCAGATTGACCAATATCTTCTTTAACCCGGTAGGGTCTGTATTCCAGTAAAGCTGGTCCGGAAGAGACAACACGAATTTTATCCCATTCTGCTCGGCAATAGGAGTAAAAGACTCGTATTGCCTGCGGATAATATCCGGGACAGAGATGCGCCTGATACTGAAATAATTCAGCCCGGCCTCTTCTATCTTACGGAAATCCAGGATTTCCTGAATCAGTTCATTCAGGCTCGCTACGTTATCCCTCAATATGCGGATATACCTTTTCAGTTTGTTGTCGGAAGTATTTTCGGCATAGGCTTGAATATAGTCCCCTACTCCGTTGATTAAAGTCAGCGGGGTACAAAGTTCGTGGGTGATATTGGCAAAGAAGTTCAGTTTGGCTTCGTACAGCTTTTCTTTCTGTTCTTCATGGATTTTACGGGCCACCTGTTGTTGTTTTTCTGCGATGCGCCGGTTGATCCAATAAACCAGTACTCCTGCAAGAAGGATGGCCAGAAGAATATAGACTGCTATCGCCCAGGCACTGAGATACCACGGAGGAAGTATTTTCAACGGTAAAAGATATTCCCGCGCATTGGAATCGTAAACATCGTTTTTATAACGGACTTTCAGGGTATAGTTCCCGTAAGGCAGCTTGGTAAACGATATTTCATTGCTCTTTTGTAATTCCGTCCAGGCCGTATTATAATCCTGCAACAGATAAGAATATTCATAATTGTCGCCATGAATATAGTCGGTGGCAATAAATGAAATGGTAAAAGTCGAAACGTCCGGAGGAATTGTAACAGGGCCGGGATTCGCATCCGCATAATCGTAAAGACTAATGGTTTCGTCCCCCATCTTCAACTCAAAGAAATGCAGGTCGGGACTATAGCTTTCCTGCCGGTCGTTTTGCGGGTCGATCCAGACCAGACCATCGACGCCCCCGAAAAACAGACGTCCGGTATAAGGGCATTTCCAGTAAGCGTCGTCGGAAAATTCCGTGACCATCAGTTCCTGGCTTCCATAGTTATGGAAAAAGTTATTATGCGGATTATATTTGGTTAGTCCCTTATTGGAGCTCAACCAGATACATTTATCTTTGTCCTCCAATATGCCATGAATCATATCGTTGCTGATGCCGTCACTCCTGTCGTACTGCCAAAACTCACATGTCCCCGATCGATCGCATTTCATCCGCGTCATACCGGAACTGGCTCCCAAGTAAAAGGTCGAATCACTGCTATAACACAGACTAAGGACATCACCGATCGCCTGATTAGCCGAATTGTTCATCGACATAAAATCATACTGTCTCGTGAGCAGGTCGAAACGTGCCATCCCATATCCTCCGCGGCTTCCCAGATACAGGGTGGATTTGCCGTCATAATACATGGAATAAAATTCGTTACATATCTTTCCGTCCTTTTCCAACAGGTAAGACTGAAGATACTTAACCGTCAGACCGGATTTATCCCGTTCCAGAACAACCTCGATCAACCCGTCGCCTGTCGTTGCCATCCAAAGTGTCGAATCATTTATCTCACAGATAGAATGAACATATCTTATCCGGGTATCTATCTTGCTGGGAAGCGTATGGACTTTCTCATCCTCATAAGAATAATAGGAAAGGCCGGGGCCGTCTGTACCAATCCACACCAAAGGATGATACAGGCTTTTGTAAAAACAATAGACCCGATTGTTGGACAAGCCGTCTGCCGTTGTATAACGGGTAATCCGGTTTAGCGGAATCTCCCCTTTTGCATAGGAATCATACTCTTTTATACGAACAAAGCCATCCCCTTTCGTTCCGAACCATAGTGTCTTATCTTCATCCGTATAAACGGAACGAACCGGATTGAGCATTACAAAAGGCAAATCTTCCAAAGCCAATCCGTCAAAACGCTCATATTTGTCGTACAACATTCTGAGTCCCTGCCCATCTGTACCAATCCAGAGTATTTGCTGCTTTTTGTCTTTGAACATACTAAAGATACCTATATTCAGATCGACAGCTTCTTCCGGTTTATCAGGATCAAGCAACAGGCCGTTCCTGAACACCAGATACAGTTTCGACTGAAAAGAGACTACACGGGCTACCTTACCATACTTTTCCATCCATCCGGAAAGATCAGACAAGTATGTTTCTTTGTTCTCCTCCGTCCGGTATCGGTACAGTTTATTATCAACATCGACATAATAAAGAACGCCCTCTTCATAAAAAGCCTGTTCTATCGGTTTATCATGTATCTTGTTTTCCTTTGTCTGTATGGTTAAAGGTAGTTTCGAATAGTCCGGAATGAGCTGCTTCAAAACCCCGTCTGATGAGAGAAGATAAAAACGGCCTTGTTCGCCTGCAAATAACAGCCTTGCTGTTTCCGGTGTTATGTCCCGCGTATAAATGTCCTGAAAAGAAGCTGTACGGGAAGTATGGCAGGATATAAAATTCTTCCGGCTGACAACCAGGGTATTTTCTAAAGAATCCGTTGCTATAAGAAGACATTCGGGATATTCAGGATATGATTCGGTCACTTTACGGTCCTTCAGCGAAAACCGGTTCAGTCCCATCGAAGTAGACACCCAAAGATACCCGGGACCGCCGTCTGAAATTTTATTGATAATGTTACTGCAAAGGGTATTCTTATTATCCGGTTCAAAACGATAGACATACGTATTTCTCCCGTTGAACAGGTTCAGGCCATCGTAAGTTCCGATCCACATATAACCGTCATCATCCTGATATATATCGATAATTGCATTATTCGACAGGTCGATATTTGCTTTATGCAGCGAAACCGACGCCTCCCCGCCTGGTAAAGCACAAAGCAAAAACCAGCAGAGTATCATCAATTTCATAAATAAAAGCCGTAGCATTGTCCGTTTGTTATTATTGGTCCGAGTCATAGTATTAATATTTGTAGAATAATCTCCCGATAACTGCCGGTAAACCCTGGTATATCGATCAGGCAACAAATATAATCCATCTTTTCGGTAATATTAGAACTTTTTAAGCCTAAAGAAATAAACTATAATTAATAAAGCGATAACTTCGCGAATCACAAGGTGATGACATCGTTTTAACACATATAATATATGAAAAAGTATCTTCCATTGGCTGCCTCCGCTCTGCTTCTTGCAGCTTGCAGCGAAAAACCGGGTTACGAAATAACCGGTACAGTTTCAAACGCCGATCTGAACGGAAACTACGTATATCTTTATGAATACGGAAAACCGGACGTTTTACCTTTCGACAGCGCGCTGGTAGAAAACAATGCATTCAAGTTCAAAGGTACCCGGAATGAATCACAGATTACGATCATTCAGTTTTCGCCCGACGTTGTCCAGGCTGAACGCGGTATGGCAACTCCGTTCAAGACAACGTTTACACTTGAAAACGGCAAACTCACTATCAACCTGGATACCTTGTCAATCGTAACCGGCACCCCGGCCAACGATGCAGAAAAAGCAATGAAAGATAGCCTCAAACCTTTTTTTGACGAAATGGGAAAACTCGGAGATGAAATCCGTTCCGAAGACAAGGCAATTGCGGCTGCGGCTGAAAAAAAATATGATGAAATCAGCGACAAAATAACCAAAGCCGTATGCAATTACATTCTGGCTCATATGGACCAGAAAATGTCTGCCAAATATTTATACGAAAACCGCTACAACCTGAGTGAAGAGCAGCAGAACGAAATACTGTCGAAAGCCGACTCAACCTTTAAGGCACAGCCGAACATCGACAAAATGATCAGCCACCTGGATGTTCTGAAAAACGTAGCTGTCGGCAAAAAATTCACTGATTTTGAAATGGCTGACCCAAAAGGCGAAGTACACCAATTGTCTGAGTTCGTCGGTAACGGTAAAGTTGTCCTGATCGACTTCTGGGCTTCCTGGTGTCCCCCTTGCCGCAAAGAAATGCCGCATCTGGTCGAATTATATAAACAATATAAGAATAAAGGATTCGAAATTGTCGGTATCTCATTGGACAGCAAACCCGAAGCCTGGGCAAAAGGCGTAAAAGACCTGAATATTACCTGGACACAGCTTTCCGACCTGAAAGGATGGCAGAATACCGGTGCCGCTTTATATGGCGTCAACAGCATTCCTCATACTGTACTGGTCGATAAAGACGGCACAATCATCGCCAAGAATATCCATGGTGAAGAAATAGACGCCAAATTACAGGAAGCACTTAAAAAATAAAAGAGAACGATATGTCTGCCCAAATCACTCTCGACTGGAAAAAGGATTCGACCTTTGAAACCCAGATGGATGGTCATACGGTGACAATCGATACCAGCAAAGAAGACGGCGGCACCGGTTCCGGTGTCCGCCCGAAAGCCTTGATGCTGGTCGCCCTGGCCGGATGCAGCGGGGTCAATGTGATCTCTCTATTCAAGAAGATGCGAATCGGTTTTGAAAAACTATCTATCGACGTCAAAGCAGAGACAACCGATACCGTGCCGATGCTTTACTCGGCATTCTTCATCACTTTCCACGTAACCGGTAAGGCAGAGGAAAGTGCCCGGATTGAAAAAGCAATCCGATTGTCGCAAGAGTACTGCGGTGTTTCGGCAATGATGAAAAAGATAGGACCTGTCACTCACCGCATCTTGCTGAATGGCTCCGAACTGAATATTCAGCCAACCGATAAATAACGAACTTAGCGTCTTGCATGGCTGGATTAAAAATTTTATCTTTGTGCGGTTTTTAAAGAAAGCGATATTACATAGAAATTAGCAAAAAGTTTTATTATCACTTTAATATAATAAATTAGCGATTATGATTTATTCACATGAAGTTCAACACATGTGTGTTGTAAAGAAGGGAGCCAACCATCCTTGTGCTCCGATTCCTGAAGAAGGAAAATGGGTTAGATCTACTCAGATCACTGACATCTCAGGTTTGACTCATGGTGTGGGTTGGTGTGCTCCTCAGCAAGGTGCATGTAAACTGACACTGAACGTAAAGGAAGGAATCATTCAGGAAGCGCTGGTAGAAACTATCGGTTGTTCTGGTATGACTCACTCTGCTGCGATGGCATCAGAAATCCTTCCGGGCAAAACACTTCTGGAAGCATTGAACACTGACCTTGTTTGCGACGCAATCAACACTGCCATGCGCGAATTATTCCTGCAGATCGTTTACGGACGTACACAGTCTGCTTTCTCTGAAGGCGGTCTGCCTGTCGGAGCCGGTCTGGAAGACTTAGGTAAAGGTCTGCGTAGCCAGGTTGGTACCATGTTCGGTACATTAGCTAAAGGTACCCGTTACCTGGAAATGGCTGAAGGTTACTGTACTCGTATGGCATTGGATGCTGACGATCAGGTAATCGGATATGAATTCATCCACCTGGGTAAATTCATGGAAATGGTAAAGAAAGGCATCGATGCTAACGAAGCTCTGGAAAAAGCTAAAGGTTCTTACGGTCGTTTCAAAGAAGCTGTAAAATATATCGATCCTCGTAATGAATAAGAAAACACTGACACGCGTCCTGACCGGGCTGATCATTCTGACTGTTATCGCGACGGTAATCACCTACTTCGTCATGAAGCCGGACCGTCCCTGGATGGCATTCTATATGGCCTGTTGCGGCGGTGTACTTGTTTTCAACTTTCTAATATCTTTATTCCTGGTAAATAAGAATTTAAAAAAGTAAAAATAATATGGCTTTATTTGAAAGTTATGACCGTCGTATTGATACTATCAACGCGGTTTTAAAAGAATATGGTATCAACGGTATCGAAGATGCAAAAGCTATCTGCGACGCTAAAGGTATCGATCCTTATACAATGTGTAAGGAAACTCAACCGATCTGTTTCGAAAATGCATGCTGGGCTTACGTTGTAGGTGCTGCTATCGCTATCAAGAAAGGTTGCACAAGCGCTGCTGACGCTGCCGAAGCTATCGGCATCGGCTTGCAGGCATTCTGTATCAAAGGTTCTGTTGCTGACGACCGTAAAGTAGGTATCGGCCACGGTAATCTGGGTGCACGTCTGCTTCGTGAAGAAACAAAATGTTTCGCTTTCTTAGCTGGTCACGAATCTTTTGCTGCTGCTGAAGGTGCTATCAAGATCGCTGAAATGGCAAACAAAGTACGTAAAGAACCGCTTCGCGTTATCCTGAACGGTCTGGGTAAAGATGCCGCTATGATCATTTCTCGTATCAACGGTTTTACTTATGTTCAGACTCAGTTCGATTACCTGACAGGCGATTTGAACGTAATCAAAGAATATCCGTATTCAACAGGTCTTCGTGCAAAAGTAAAATGCTACGGTTGCGACGACGTTCGTGAAGGTGTTGCTGTAATGCGTGCTGAAGGTGTTGACGTATCTATCACAGGTAACTCAACTAACCCGACTCGTTTCCAGCACCCGGTAGCTGGTACATACAAGAAAGAATGTATGGAAAACGGCCACAAGTATTTCTCTGTTGCTTCAGGTGGTGGTACAGGTCGTACACTGCACCCGGACAACATGGCAGCCGGCCCAGCTTCATACGGCATGACGGACACAATGGGCCGTATGCACGGTGACGCTCAGTTCGCTGGTTCTTCATCTGTTCCTGCTCACGTAGAAATGATGGGATTCCTGGGTATGGGTAACAACCCGATGGTAGGTGCTACTGTTGCTGTAGCTGTTGCTATTGAGGAAGCTATGAAGAAGTAATTACAACTTCATATAATAAATGAAAACTCCTGCAGTCATATGTTGCAGGAGTTTTTTATTGTCTTCGTCCCCCATTCCTTCCGTTTGTATTTGATCTGTCATTCGTTTTAGACTCACTATTTGTTGGATTTCTATACTGTTCCGTACGGTTACTGGTTCCATTATTCGACGGACGGGTAACTTCGGAAGGTTTTGTCTGCGGACGATTGGTTTCCGGACGGCTTGGCCTATTCGATTCGGGACGATTCGAGCCGGGTCTGTTTGACTCCGGGCGATTCGAGTCGGGACGATTAGGCTTGTTCGGACGATTCGGGTAATGATGATCCGGAGGGTAAATATAAATAGGACGGCCATAATCCGGGAATATCATCGGAGGAGCTACCGGTGGAATATAGGTTACATCATCATACAAATATTCATATCCTGTCAGATAGTTATCCCAGAACTCCAACGCATACACTTCATCACGCGCTGTCCGATATTCCAAAACTTCCTGCACATAACCATCTTTCTTGTTTACAGCCAATACCCGGTTGGGAGGCCCCATCAGGTTCTCCACCTCGGCTACGGTCATACCTGTGGTCAACATACCCAAATCCAGGTATTTATATGCTCCGCAAGCTACCAACAAGAAAGAGGTCAATATGATCAAACTTATTTTTTTCATTTTCATTTTGAAATTAATGACTCCAGATGTTCGATGAATTCTGAATTCATCCAGTTCCCGTCAAACTGTTCGCCATTGACGAAGAAAGTCGGAGTTCCCTCTACATCATTTTCCAATCCGGAATCGTAGTCATCTTTTACTTTCTGATAGAAACGGTCTTTGCCGAAATCCGTTTCAAACTCCGCTGCATTTATTCCCAGCTTCCTGGCATATTCCAACAGGTAATAATCGTCCAGAGCATTCTGATTCTCGAAAAGAAGGTCGTGCATTTCCCAAAACTTTCCATGAGAAGCTGCGATCTCAGCAGCAATAGCTGCGTGCAAAGCATGGGGATGCAACTCTGTCAACGGGAAATTACGAAAAACAAATTTAACCTTGTCCCCGAGTTTCTTCTGTATATCCTTTACTATATGATAAGCCTTTTTACAATAAGGACACTGATAATCAGCATACTCAATTAATTCTATCGGCGCATTGGCCGGACCTTGAACGTGATCGTTCTTATTTACTTCCAAATACATAGCTGTTACTATTTGATTTCTAATTAATAACATCACAGACTTTTCTTTTGTTGTTTATATTAGCATTTCATTAACTGAACCGATCCTGTTTTTTAGCTATCTTCGCATCTATGAAAAGAGGTACAGCTGATTTACCATTACATTACGGGACTGTTCCACCCTGGTTGGCCGAACGAATGAGCCTGCTTGGCGGAGCTATTGCAGAAGCCATCATCATTGAATACGGACGTCCAGCTTTGTTGCAACGCCTGAGTGATCCGTTCTGGTTCCAATCGTTAGGCTGCGTGCTGGGGATGGACTGGCATTCGTCTGGTATTACAACGTCTGTTATGAACGCCCTGAGAAAAGCGATCAATTGCCGTTCGGAAGAACTTGGCGTGTATATTTGCGGAGGAAGAGGTAATTTTTCAAGAGAAACCCCTAATCAATTGCTGGAGGTAGCCAACAAAACCGGACTAAACGGGAATGAATTGGTAAGACACAGCAAACTGGCTGCCAAGGTCGATAACACAGCTGTACAGGATGGTTTTCAACTTTATCTGCATACATTTATTGTCACTAAAGAAGGTGATTGGTCTGTCATCCAACAAGGGATGAACCCAAATGAACGCATGGCACGGCGCTACCACTGGCTTTCTTCCTCTTTACGTTCTTTTATGGAGGAACCGCATACTTCTGTCTGTGGAAGAAATCAGGGGCTGATCCTCAACCTGACGGATAAACTTGCGGCTCCGACCAAAGAAGGTATCGTGGAATTGACAAAGGAATCGCCGGACAAACTGATGCGTGAAGTATCCATCATCCTGCCCAACCATCACGAAGTAAAAGCCGAAGACGTAAACCTCAAACGGCTTGGAGCCGCCCTCATCCTGGCACATGAAACCAATGTATCCGATATGGAATCGTTGCTCTTGCTGGAAGGAGTCGGACCACGCACATTGCAATCTCTTACATTGGTCAGCGAAGTAATACACGGAACCCCTTCCCGCTTCTCCGATCCGGCACGTTTCTCTTTTGCCCACGGAGGGAAAGACGGACATCCGTTCCCGGTTCCGACAAGTGTTTATGATGAGACTATCGAAGTCTTTGACAAGGCAATCCGTCAGGCACGACTTGGAGAAAAGGACAAATCGGATGCCTTAAAGAATCTGTCCAAAATATCCCAGGAGATGGAGAAAAGTTATACTCCAAGTAACTATTTCGACGACTGGGTTCAACATGAACGGGATACGTCTTATAAATATGGAGGGAAAACCGTTTTCGGCAATGCTAAAAAGCCGCAAAAGAAAGAGGATAAAGGGAAAGGTGGGATACAGTTAAGTTTGTGGGATTAGAAATTCAATTATTGACTAGATTTGAATGTATCCTAAAAACAACTTCATCGAATCTACTGTCATACTATCATTTAAAAAAGTAACATACTAATTATAAAAGCATTACCTTATGATAGTTGTTATTGTTAACTGTCATTTATCTATCATGCAACTATCATAGTCCTATCCGGAAACCCAATGCAAGCTTCTTATTTTGCTGAAGTATATGACTTATTTTCAAGGACGTAATTACTTTTGTTGTTTGAAACCCGGGTCTCAAGGTAGCCGACACCCGGGTCTGAGCATCGTCAACATCCGGGTGTTAAACAGGATAAAACGGGCATCCTGACAACAATAAATAGGTGTTTTAATGAAATAGGTCTGTATATTCCGGTAAAAAAGACTTTAGGATAGAGGATTTTTAATAGATACAGGAACGATAGTTTGGTTAAAACAATGTTAATATGATAGTTGAATGATAGATAAATGACAGTTAACAATAACAACTATCATAGACTAATACACTAATTATAGGCATATTACATTAGACTATGATAGTATGATAGTTGATTTCAAAAACAATAGATGTAATTGCTTTATAGTTCAGTTATTATCAGATTTGAATGTTACTTTTCTCTTGATAGAAAAGTAACCAAAAGATCAAGGCTGCATCTGCCTCGCTACTCAGCATCCTACGTTCGCTGTCGTCTGTGAACTCGCTTCGCTCAAACAGCACAGCCTCTGGACGCTCACTGCGGATGCTTCGCTTTACGCTCACCAGATGAGGCCTTTCAGAGGAAGCAAAGCTTCCTTTTAGGATGGCCGAAACCGACACCTATAAAACACACTGACCTATATAGCAGACGGTTTCGGCCATCCTAAAAAGAACGCTTTGCGTTCTTACCAAGGCCTAAGCGGGTGAACGTCCGCGAAGGTGAAAGATGGAGCGATAGGAGCATCTGCTGTTTGAGCGAAGCGAGTTCAGATGCGACAGCGGAGTCTTTCACCGAAGCAGTGAAGCCGGTTAAGCCTTGATCTTTTGCCTACTTTTCCATCAAGGGAAAAGTAAGGTCAATTAATTCAACGCCTCACCAACGTATATTTATAGGCTGTCTCTGTACAATCCTGGATAAATAGTGTATCGCCTTTGATAGCTAACGGATAAGAAGGGCTCGTTTCTAAAAACACATCCATCAGATAGGCTTCGTAGCCTGCTCCCGTATCGGCTTTCCGCCAGTTCAGATCGCCCGGTTCGTCTTTGCCTTCTTCTGTCCAGACGTATTTATCGCCGTTGAACTGAATGAAAGTATTTTCAAACTCACAGAGCTGAGTGGTATTCTGTCCGCTTACCAACTCCCATTTTCCCTCGACCAGCTCTTTGATTTCGGGCAATGACTTATCGAAAAGGGTTGTCTGAACCGTTGTACGAGTCTCCGACTCCTTACTGTCTTTTTGTCCTGACTTACCTTTACAACTACTTGTACCGATCAGACACAAGCCCAAGGCAACCACAATGAAAATACTTTTTACACTATTCATATCCGAATCTTATTTACAATGTTCCTTTATCAATCTTTCAGCCAACGGATCGCCCAATTCTTTCGCTTTGTTCAGCGCTTCACAGGCTTCCGCTTTCTTTTCCATACGCACATAACAGATACCTTTCAAACGATAGCAAGCCGCAAAATCGGGAGCCACTTTCAATGCTTCCTCAATACTTGCCAATGCGTCGGTATAATTTTTCATGCGGACATATACAGATGCCTCTTCCGCCCGATAATCGGGTACATCAGGACTCAGACGAACCGCTTCCTTGATATCAGCCAAAGCACCTTCCATATCACCGGCACGGAATTTTGCCTGTTCACGGTAAAAATAGAAACTACTGCCGACATCGCCGCTCATTGCCTTATAATACAGATCATAATCGGCAATCGCTTCTGCATACTGAGACAGACGGAGTTTCCAGTCTATCCGTTCCAGAATATACTGCCCGGCTTCGGAAGTAAGAGGCAAGCCGCATTTGTCAACTGCACCGTCCAGCAAAGCAATCACATCGCCGATATTGAATCCGGGAGTATTTTCTTTCGCCTTGGCTGCCCAGTAAAAAGAATTAGGCGATGCCAGGTCACTGTTATTCACGACCATATATTCGTTATAAGCCTGGTCGAATTCTTTCAGGTAGAAATGAATATCACCCGCCAACTGATGGTAAACAGGAGCGTCATCCTCTTCAATAGCCTTTTGGATAGTCTGTTGTGCAGCCTGTACACTCCATGCCGGATCAGTCAGCGTGGTATCACCGGCAGACACGCCATAGATCAGTTTCGCTTTATTATAATATACATCCCCTTTCTTTTCACTGTATTTGGAAGCAGTTTCAATATCATCCAATGCCAGTTTCAGATAATTAGCCTGTTCGCCCGGAGTAGCTGCCAGTTCGGCACGACGTCCGGCATAATGGTTGGCACGGTTCAGATAACCGTCAGCCGAATTCGGGAAAGTTGCAATAAAATCATTCAGTGTCTCCAGATATGTTTTTGCATCCTGCGTACTTCCTTTCAGGAACAGAGCCACCTGAGCCTGCTCCACATCTGCCGGCCAGGCTTTCTTGATACCGATATTATTATAAACGGAGTTCAGGAAATCGGTCGACGAAACGGCGAGGTTGTTCACATAAGAGGCTGAGACAGCATATGATACATCCTTCTTTCCGGAAGCATCGGCCTGTGCCAGTCCGAACACTTCACCTTCGGCATTCAATATCGGCGAATTCACCCGGCCATCTTCCAGCGGAACGGATAATTTATAGTAACTATACGGATCTTTCAGTTTGCTGACTTCCGTGATCGTACCCTGTTCGAAATCTGCTTTCTTTTCAGTCGAATAAGGTAATAAATAAGCGACAGTACCTACAGCCAACGGATCGGCCGCAACCGGCAAAAACTGTACTTTCTTCGGTGTTTCTGCTTTTACCTTGATGACATCATACAATTCATCGGCACCGATCACTCTTGTAACCGGATAAGTTTTTCCATCCGTATCCGTCACAGTCGCTTTTTCCGCCCCTTTGAATAACTCGTAGGCAGAAAGGACATCTCCCGTTTCAGAGACAAAAATACCGGTACCCGAGGTCAGCTTAGCTCCGTCTTTCCCGTATGTAGTGATTAAAACAACCGCTTTTTTACTTTTGTCCATCCATTTAGGGGCGTTTTTCTGCGCAGTTGCCGGCAATAAGTGGCAACAAATCAAAATAAATAGTAGAATTCGTTTCATTTCTTTTCTCATGTTATCAGATATGCCGACAAATGTAATACTTTATTATCTTTGTACATATCGTCTGAGTATAAAATTATCCGCTTATGAAACTTAAAATGTTATTTCTTATGTGTAGTTTATCAGCCGCCTTCCTCGTTTCCGGCAAAACTTTCGAGACTGACAAGTTCACAACCAAGAATGGAGGAGAACTTGTAATTACGTTCATCAAACACGGTAGTTTGCAACTTACATTCAACGGACGTCACATCCAGATAGACCCTGTTTCGGAATATGCCGACTACAACTCTTTCCCGAAAGCCGACATTATACTGATCACCCATGAACATGGCGATCATCTGGATCCGAAAGCAATCAGTGCGCTTGAAAAAACGGGAACGCTGTTAATTACCAACGAAGCCGGCAGTAAAAACAGCAATATAGACGTACGCATCAGAGAGATGCAATAAACAATAAGGGTGCTTTAATATGTTAAGTCAGGTGTTTTGACGATGAAATAAGGGACTTTCATAATCAAAACACCTGTCTTTTTCAGAGTGTCAACGGAATGACTTCCGTATATTATACCGATACGCCCAACAAGCCAATACGAAATACACCGCACATTGAACCCATAAGGTGACATATTCCGTATGGATCTCTGCCATCGAGGCTCCCATCGAATTTAATTTAACGTAAGCGAGGGTTGCCGGTGCTGCCGGAATCAGGAAATGCGATAACTTCCAGTACCAGGGCATCAGTTCCAACGGATAAGAGACACCGGACAGGAAAATCAACCCGACTGAAAAGAAAGCGATCATCAGCAAAGGGGCATCCGAATCGGTAAAAATAACGGAAGCTGTCAGGCCAAAGAAACTCGTCGCCATCAGGAAAGGAATCAGTAACATGATTATATTCCATACATTACCGATATCCGGCAAGTCGAATATCAGCGGGATCAATCCCAGCAGGAAAAGCGAAAAGACGGCATACAGCATCATATACACAAATGTCTTTCCGATCACAAGGCGTCCGGCTTGTCCGAAGGTCGGGCGATACACCTGCAACAGTTTGAACTGCCGTTCCTCCCCGCTGACCATCCCGATCACCATCAATAAGGTCTGAAACATGATAACGATCAGCACAGCCGGGATCAGGTACGTCCCATATCCTTCCGTATAATTATACAAGGCGGTTCCGGCTACATTGATCGGTTTCGCTACTGATAATTGTGCAGCAGCCTGGCTGGGGAGAAATACCACCATTTCAGGCCGGTAGCGGTCGTTCAGCGCCAGCATCGAACCGGCCGACGCTTCCTGCATCGCCAGGTAGTTGAGGAATGCATTGGTCGTTTCATACATGATAAAGACCGACTCGTCGCCACGGGAAACCCGGTCGGTAAAGTCGTACGGCAGATATAAAATGCCAGCGGCTTCATCCATTTTCATCAACTCCTGTGCCTGCGGATAATCCTCACCGGTAGCAATCACGTCGACCTGCGGAGTGGCATTCAGCAAACGGATATACTCGCGGCTCAACTCCGTTTTCGAATTATCCACCACGACAACCGGGACATTACGGACCACATCAGGGGCGTACATATAATTATATAGCAGACCGTACATAAATATACCGCCCATCAGTACCAACACGATAGCGAAACTGCCTGAGATGGTTTTGAACTCATTCAAGATAATGGACGATATATTGTTCAGACCTGCTTTTATGTTATTTGATATTTTCATACTTATGACTTAATATTGCACTTTTTAAATGCGGTACCATCAGAAACGCAACCAATATAAAACAGAACAACGCGCTGAAGTTCCACCAGGTATAGGCAAACCCATAATCGCCGTACAACAGGTTCTGATTGATCTCCACGAAATGACGTACCGGAAACAGGAAAGAAGTATAATAGACCGGTGCATACATGGCCGGCGCCGGAAACGTAACACCCGACAAGGTCGCCCCCAGTGAACCGACCATCGACACGATACTGATGATGATGCTGATTGCCGGAAAAAGGGAGAAAAGGAACACCGCCAGAGCCTGGGATGCGATCACGAACAGGACAGAGGTCAGGTTCAACGGCCAGAATCCACAGGAGAAAGGTATATTCATCAGACCGAACATAACATAATTAGCCAGGATGCTCATCAGGGAAAAGATGATGGTGTAAGGCAATAATTTTCCGAAAAGGGCGGTTACCATATTCATCTTCGCCGTTGCCAGCCAATCGTCACCGGTACGGAACTTTATCTCACTTCCCACCGCATAAACCGTCGTAAGCAAAATCAACACCTGAAAGAAGATAAAGAAGAACGGATTACTCAGATAAACGGAATAATCCAGGTCCGGATTGAATAACGGATGATTCTGTGCCCGGATAGGGACCAGGAAGGTCGACACTTCTTTCTGGCTGATTCCCATTGCCGTAGCCTGTACCACGATCGGAGCCATCGAAAAGGTACGCAGCAGACTTTCAAAAGCCCCTCTGACCTCTCCGCCGACACTCAGCAAAGCATAATGATAATAATAGGATAAAGTAGCCTGCCTCCCACCCGTCACGTCTTCCTCAAAACGGTTCGGGATAACCAGATAGCCATATATTTCTTTGGCTTGCGTCGCTTTCCGTGCGGTTTCGGCATCCGCATAATGATGCGTGACACGGAAAGTCGGAACAGCTTCGACCTGGCGGGTCAATTCGCGGGATAAAGCAGTCTGGTCCTGATCGACAATACCTACCGGAATATTCTCCATCTGCCCGTTACCGAAGATCGTGGACATAAAGAAGATACAGAACAGCGGCAACACGATGCAGACCCCGAAATAGAGCCTGCGTGAAACCATCCGTTGCAGTTCGCGGCGGAGCACATTGTAAAAAGGACTATGTTGTTTATTATTACTCATAGATCATGCTCATTATTGTTTTCCCAGATCAACCAGGACCGACATGCCGGGACGCAGTCCATCGACCGGCTTTACCGGAAGGGCATGTATCTCGAACGTCCTCAAATCATAACTTCCGGTCTGCTTTGTGGATTTCCAGGTAGCGAAACTACCCAGCGGACTGACATAGTTGATCTTGAACTCAATATCTTTTGCGGCAATAGCCGGCACGTCGGCAAGAAATGTTCCGCCCATCTTAAATAACGGCAGACGGTCTTCACGGACATTCAGCACGACATGTGCATCATCCAGTACCACCAGGTTCATGATCGGCATTCCGGCACCGACCAACTCTCCACGTTTCGGGAAAATAGTCGATATCTGGCCGGATTCGGGAGCAACCAGGCGGGCATCCTGCAAGAGGGCTTCTACCTCGTTGACTGTACCCTGGGCGGCTGCCACCAGTGAACGGGCGCTTTCCTTATCCTGTATCCGGGCACCGTCACGAGCCATCTGGTATTGTTCATAGCAAGCGCGTTCGTTAGCCACGGCTGCGTTATAAAGCGCTTCCACCTCATCTTTTCGCTGGGAGGTGACTACGCTGTCTTTATAAAGGGCCTGGATACGGTCGTAAGTCGTTTTTGCCAGTTGTAAATCCGATTTTGACTTGTTCCATAATTGAAGGACGGAGGCAACGATTTGTTTACGGGTTCCTTCGTCGATTTTCTGGTGCTGGTACTTGGCAATATCTTCCAGGGCATTCACCTGCTGGTATTTAGCCATCGCTTCCGGACTGTTGATGACGACAAGCGTATCGCCGGCTTTTACATGCTGTCCCTCTTTCACAAGGAAAGTATCGATACGCCCAGGGAGCTTTCCGGAGATACGTATTTCGGTAGATTCAATCTGCCCCTGAAGGATAACCGGCTTTTTCTTCAGCAACAGCATCCCCACAGCGGATATGATGATAACGGCGATCAGTACCACTATAAAAGAGATCGTCAGGTATTTCTTAGTCTTGTCCATAATTATTTGTGTTTATTGTTAATTCAATTATTGATATAGCATCCTGCGTTCGCTGTCGTCTGTGAACTCGCTACGCTCAAACAGCACAGCCTCCGGAGCAGTGAAGCCGGTGCAGCCTTGATCTTTTGGCTACTTTTCCATCAAGGGAAAAGTAGATTAAATTATCTCCGTTATCCCTTCCACCCTATATTGCTGGAATGCTTCCGGAATGCCGCAGATAGAAAGTAAGTTGATCAATGCCACATCATACTGGTAATAAGCCAGCAGGAAAGCGGTCTTTACCTTTGACAACATTACCTCGGCATCGACCACCTCGGTTGAAGTTGCCATTCCCTCCTGGAAGGATTTCTGACGGATACGGACCAGTTCCTCGCTCATTTCCAAAGTTGTATTCAGAGCCTTTACATTGTCGAGGGCATTCTGCAACTGAGTATAATATTTATCTACGCCGACCTTCAGTTCGGTGACCGCTTTGTCCTTTCCTATCGCCAGCGTCTGGCTGGTCAGACGGGCCTGACGTATCTTTTTCTCCCGGTTCAAACCGTCGAAGATATTCCAGGTAAAACCGACACCGATCATCGTGCGGGGCATCAGGTATTTATCCACCCCATTTGAATAAAGCGTCTGTTTTCCGAATAAGGCTATAGTGGGAAGGTATCCGGTACGGCCTATCTTCAATTCGTTGCCGGCTATATTTTGCTGTAGTTTCAACTGGTTCACCATATAGTTGTTGACCGGTACCAGTTCTTTGAAATAATCGGCCGAAGGAATATTCTCATTGATGAAAAGGGAAGTTGTCGTGCTGATCTCCTTATCGGCATCCAGATCAATCAGGCTTTTCAGCGCTTGCCCGGCCACTTCCAAATCTTTGCGGGCGGAATCCAGTTCACGCTTAGCCTCATCCATGCTCACCTGGGCAAAAAGACGTTCCGCACGGTTGATCATCCCGTTCTGTTCCAGTTTGAGAGCCTGGTCATAATGGGTTTTCAGGGAATTATACGTAGCTTCTTTCACGGCGACAACACGTTGCCCGAGACGCAAACCGAAATAACATTCAACCAACTTCGATTGCTGGTCGGCATTGACCTGTTCACGGTTTACCTCAGCGATACCGACCATTGTTTTCCCGATCTTACTGGCGAAAATACGTTTACCGCCGGTAAACAGGGGCCAGGTTACATTAGCGTCGATAGAAGTGATATTCTGCGAAATAAGCGGCAGCGTCAACGTGTTCTGACCGATCTTATCCAGGATGGAAGAGATAAACTGATCATCGGGGATGATGGAATGGACAAAGTCTTTTGCCGGGTCGGTGAACTGGTTAAGCGGCTGTTTGACCTCAATAGGATTCGACATATGCACAAAAGCGCCGGCCGCTCCAACCGAAGGATACCAGAATGAGTTCAGTTTTTGATGCTCATTCTTTGCCAGTTCAACCTCCTTCCCTGCCATCCGGATACTACGGTTTCCTTTCTGAAGCAGTTCCATCGACTGTTCCAGCGTCAGGTCTATCGTCTCTGTCTGGGCAGAAGTAATGGCAGGAAAAAGGAACAGCAAGCCAATACTGAAATGCGTTAAGTTATTAATCATAAATACGTTTAAATTTAGTTTGAGCGAAATTTATGATTAATAACAACACCCTCTCGGGGATTGTTCAGCGGGAACTAACTTCCTTTTTCCGAGGCTTTCTTCAAGTCCGGTAAAAACCAGGTCACCAGTCCGATCAGCGGCATATAGCCACACACATTATAAACCGTCTCGATACCATACTGGTCGGCCAGATTCCCCAGCACAGCCGAAGCGATCCCCGCCACCCCAAAAGCAAAACCAAAGAACAAACCGGAGATCAGTCCTAATTTATAAGGCAATAACTCCTGTGCATATACCAGAATTGCCGGGAAAGCAGACGATAATGTCAGTCCGACGCAAAAACTCAGAACTGCCGTTAGATATAAACTATGTACATGCGGCATTAACAGAGAAAAAGGAGCCGCACCGAGAATGGATGCCCAGATAACATATTTACGTCCTACCTTATCACCGATCGGACCGCCCATCAGAGTTCCCAGGGCAGTCGCTATCAGAAAAAGAAACAGGAACAACTGCGATGACTGAACGCTCACATCGAACTTCTCTATCAGATAGAAAGTATAGTAACTGTTCAGGCTCGCCATATAAATATATTTGGAAAAAATAAGGATCAACAGGATGGATATGGAGAATATCGTTTTCCCCAGCGGCAACGGCATTTCGATATGACGTTTCGAAGTTCCGACATCTTCACGTTTAAACCGCAAAAGCAATCCCTTGTACCAACGTCCTACCGAAGTCATGATCAGGATAGCGACGAAAGCCAGAATAGAGAACAAGGCAATATGGCTCCGTCCGTAAGGTGCCACCAGGATAGCGACCAATAGCGGCCCCAGCGATCCCCCCAGGTTTCCCCCCACCTGAAATAATGACTGAGCCAGTCCTCTTTTGCCTCCCGATGCCAACGACGTCAGCCGCGAAGCCTCCGGATGGAATATCGACGATCCCACTCCAATCAAAGCCACAGAACACAAAACCCAATGTAAAGAGTTTGCAAACGCCAAACTGAGCAAACCGATCAACGTAAAACTCATCCCGATCGGTAACGACCACGGAGAAGGGCGTTTATCGAAGTATAATCCAACAACCGGCTGAAAGACCGATGCCGCCGATTGGTAAACCAGTGTAATCAACCCAATCTGCGCAAAATTCAATGCCAGATCATCTTTAAATAACGGATAAACAGCTGTAATTACAGATTGCAGTGAGTCATTTATACAATGTGATATGCTCAATGCCACTAAGATACGGAAGGTAATCCCACTTGCCGATTCAACCTTATTTTGTCCCATTTGTAAACCTTATTGCCTATTGAGCTGCAAAAGTACATATAAAATAACGGACAAGGAACCATCCTTTCATTATAATCAGGTAAAACGGATGATCTAAAGTGTTAAAAACAGACAGAGTTCAATTATAAAAATTCCTCAATTAACATTTATAATTATTGTAATATACAGACAACTCGCTTTGATTCATAAAGCGACACCTGCATTAACACAGGGCTTTAACAAAACTTTTCTTTCAGTTCTTTTTGATTCTTTACGTAAATTGCCGTGAGCCAAATAGACTTATAGTTGTTTTATCGTTGAACAACTAAACAAAAAGCATGAATAATGAGATTTAAACTTTAGAGCTGCACCGGAGATGAAAGGTAATCTTGTATCCATCTCTCCCGAAACCTACGCCAATTCCCCCTATCTCCCTTATCGCCCTGATGTAAGAGATCGTTCACTCCGGAGCAGTATCTAAGTTTAAATTAAAAATCTTCCTCTTCTTCCCCTCCCGGAACATGTAAAATAAAAGTAGTAGCCCCCATAGTCACGATAGCCCCTTCACCGATCCGTACCTGTTCTTTTTTTCCCAGCAGTACACTGCGGAGGAATGTGCCGGTCATACTCTGGTTATCGCGCAAGGTATAAACGAATTTACCATCCCTGTCCTGTTTCACATTAATAATACAATGTTTGCGTCCCACACTTGGGTCACTGGTAATAATAGGAACATCCACACCTTCCGTATCCTTATTCCTTCGTCCTATCATATTATCCCCCATCACAAGCGGCAATTCCTGTTTAAAGCCAAAAGTATTCTCGATCACAGTGATATAACCACAGGAAAAATCGGGTTCCTTCACTTCTTTTTCCTGTCCAGACTCCGTACGCACAGTCTTTCTACCCAGTTTTATCTTAAACTGGGAACCACACTGAGAACATACAAAAGCCAGGATTTTCCCATCGGGATACTTTGTTTCATCGAATGATAACTGATTATCACATTTGGGGCAGAATATTCTTTTCATATCTTTTTCCATTTAAAATCCAAACAAAGTTGGATAATTCATTATTAATTAACTTTTATAATTTATCTTTGTATCAGGATGTTAAGAGGAAGTAGGCTCTGCTGAGGAGCAACCTACCAGCAATAAGC
>NZ_JAMOKT010000063.1:0-41678 GCF_023656795.1 Parabacteroides caeci | reverse complement strand
TATTGCTGGTAGGTTGCTCCTCAGCAGAGCCTACTTCCTCTTAACATCCTGATACAAAGATAAATTATAAAAGTTAATTAATAATGAATTATCCAACTTTGTTTGGATTTTAAATGGAAAAAGGATTATGAAACAAAAAATATTATATATAGGTGTGGCTGCCGTACTCTCATTAACGGCATGTAACGACTCATTTTTGGAACGCTCTCCACAGAGTATCAATGATAAAACATTCTGGAATACACCGAGTGATCTGGAAGCTTATGTGAACAATTTTTATGGTTGGCTACCTAGTGGCGTAACTTCTATTGCCGACGGGGAAAGTGACGATCAGGTGCCTAACGGTATCGCGCAGTATTTTTGGGGACAGTTTACTACACCTACACCAGAAGCATCTTCCTGGTGTAACTGGAGTAAAGGGGCATGGAGTCCGATTCGCCTGACCAATTATTTTATGACACATTATCAGACAGTGGTCGGTTCGGAAGCGGATATAAATAAATATGTAGGTGAAAATCGTTTTTTCAGGGCTTTCCAGTATGCCGGATTAATGAGAACTTTTGGTGATCTTCCCTGGATTGACAAAGAACTGGGTACTGATTCTCCGGAATTATATGATCCGAAACTTAAACGTTATGAGATAATGGATAAAATCATAGAAGACTTTGATTTTGCCATTCAGTGGTTACCCGAAAAACCGGCAGCCGGACGTATCGGAAAAGATGTGGCCCGTCATTTGAAAGCCAGAACTTGTTTGCATGAAGCTACTTATTACAGATACCACACCGAACTGGGGTGGCAGGACAAGGCTGAACGTCTTTTGAAGATGGCGGTCGACGAAACCGATGCGATAATAAATAGTGGCCGGTATGAAATTTATAATACGGGAAAACCTGAAAAAGATTATTATGAAATGTTCGTCATGGAAGATAAGACTAATCTTAAGGAAGCGATTCTTTCGGTAACTTTTTTGGATGGGAAGAGAAAACATGGTATGAGCCGTACTTTATGGGAAGCTAATACCGGTTTTTCCAAAAATTTCGTAGAAGGCTATTTGTGTAAGGATGGAAAGCCTATCTCTTTAAGTACCTATTATAAAGGAGATGAAAATATGCGTAACGAAACGACTGATCGGGATCCCCGATTGAAACAGACTATTCTTTCCTGGGATTTTCCGACTCGTGTTACTTTGTCGACAAATGACAGTACGTTTATAGAAGAGGAATCTAAGTTTATCGACCAGTATTGCTATACTGGCTATAAGTCGATCAAATATTTTATTCCGACCGATAAAGCATTTGAAGCGAATAATAATACGTATGATGGAATAGCTTATCGCTATGCCGAAACTTTGTTGATAAATGCTGAGGCAAAAGCTGAATTAGGTACAATCTCACAGGCGGATCTCGATAAAACGATCAATGTGCTGCGTGACCGTGTTGGTATGCCTCATTTGACAATTAACGTTGGTTTTACCGATCCGAACTGGACAAAGTGGGGATATGACCTATCACCGTTATTGCAGGAAATCCGTCGTGAACGACGTGTCGAACTTGCTGGTGAAGGATTCCGCTGGGATGACCTGATGCGTTGGAAAGCCGGAAAGATATGCGATAATGTAAAAACGTATGTGGGTAAGCGCCAACCGGAAAAAGGTGGCAAATATGCGATTGTATATCCTAATTATACGAATGAGGATTATTCTTATGAAGCCGGAAAGAGCCGTACATGGGATGATCGTTTATATTTGCGTCCGATTCCTACGGCAGAACTTCAACGAAATCCTGGTTTGCTTCCTCAGAATCCGGGATGGGATAAATAATAGTAAAAGGGGCTGTGTCATGCAGCCCCTTTTTGTCTCTTTTAAATCATGAAAATACTATGAATGCAAGTAATATATTAATTGTTGGCCTTTGTGCCTGCACATTCTTGTCTTGCAAGGAAGTGGCTCCGCCTGCTCCCGTCTTGCCTGTTCCGACTCCGGAACAAGTTGCCTGGCAGAAAATGGAAAACTATGCTTTTGTACATTTCGGACTGAATACGTTCAACGATCTGGAATGGGGATATGGGAATACGCCTGCCGGAACATTCAATCCGACTGACCTGGATTGCGAACAGTGGGTGCGTGTCATTAAGACGGCCGGACTGAAAGGGGTGATACTGACTGCCAAACATCATGACGGCTTCTGTCTGTGGCCTACAAAAACGGTCGATTATAATATTTCAAATTCTCCCTATAAAGACGGAAAGGGCGATATGGTCCGTGAACTGTCGGATGCCTGTAAGAAATACGGACTGAAATTCGGCCTTTATCTCTCTCCCTGGGATCGTCATAATGCCGAGTATGGACGGGAAGGTTATCAAAAAACTTATCATGAACAGATTAACGAACTGACCTCTAATTACGGTCCGCTGTTCGAATTCTGGTTCGACGGGGCGAATGGCGGAAACGGGTGGTACGGCGGTACCGACGAAAGCCGTTCTATTAACCCGAAAGAATATTACGGCTATGAGATGGCCCGCGAAATGATTAAATCCAAGCATCCGGGTGCCATGATCTTTGGTGGAACCGTTCCGGATATCCGCTGGATCGGTAATGAGTCGGGCTGGGCGGGCGAAACGAACTGGGCTCCTTATTCATACGATAAAGAAGAACATTACAGCCAGGCCCAGTGGGGAATGAAAGACGGTGATAAATGGCTGCCGGGAGAATGCGATGTCTCTATCCGTCTGGGATGGTTTTATCATCATCGCGAAGACCACCAGGTCCGTACCGTTCCTAACCTGGTGGATCTTTATTATCGCAGTGTCGGGCATAATGCCAATTTCCTGTTGAATTTCCCGGTAGCTTTGAGCGGACAGATTCATCCGGTCGATTCGGCACGTGCTGTCGACTGGTATCACACCATCACGGCAGACTTGAAAGATAATTTACTGAAAGATATCAAACCGAAAGCCTGTGAAACCCGTGGTGGAACGTATAATGCTGGCAATGTAACAGATGGTAACTGGGATTCCTATTGGGCTACCTCTGATGGGATGACGACTGGGGCATTGACATTCCCGTTACCTGCCGGAACTTCTCTGAACCGTGTGCTGATACAGGAATATATCCCGTTGGGGCAACGTGTTTGTGCTTTTATGTTGGAAGTAGAGAAAGACGGGAAATGGATGCCTGTTGAAACTGCCGATACGCTTTCGACGATCGGGTATAAACGTATCGTTCGTTTTAAAACAACTCCGGCGGATGCCCTCCGTATAAGTTTTACAGAATCGAAAGGTCCGTTGTGTATCAATAATGTGGAGGCTTTCCTGGCTCCTCCGTTGCTGGAACAGCCCTATATTATGCGTAATGCCAAAAACGAAGTACGCATCGGAACAGAAAGTGAAGGTGCCGATATTTATTATACGACGGATGGAACGGAACCGACTGCCCAATCTGCAAAATATGAGACTCCCTTTATTCTGGATATCAAAGGAACAGTGAAAGCCGTAACTTACGATCCCCAATCAGGTAAAACAGGGCCTGTCGGTATGCGATATTTTGATCTTCCGGCTGCTGATTATAAAATTGTAAACCCTGTCGATGAGCGTACGTCTTTGCTCTTTGACGGGAACGGTTATTCGACTTATTATCTTCCGGAAGGTAAAAATGAGTTGGCGATTGAACTGGCTGAACCGCATGTGATCAAAGGTTTTGTTTATACTCCGAATCAGGGGCGTGATGCGAGTGGTCATATCTCCAATTATCAGCTACTGGTAGATGGTAAAATAGTTGCTTCCGGTGAATTTTCGAATATCAAAAACAATCCGATAGAACAGGAAATACATTTTAATCCTGTAAAAGGTCAAAAGTTAATCTTTAAGGCAACACGAATAGTGGATAATGCTAAACGTGTTGGAATTGCTGAATTTTCTGTTATTACAGAAGATTGAGGTATTCAACATAATTGATGGTGACAGCAAGGGCTTGTGAAGGTCCTTGCTGTTTTGCGAAACTAAGCCTCTGTCCTGAATCTGCATATGTCGTCGACTGAGACGACTGTCATCCCGTGTTTTTCTGCAAAATCAATGATTTCCGGCATGCGTGCCATTGTCCCGTCTTCATTTGTCAGTTCGCACAAAACGGCTGTGTCTCCCAGGCCGGCGAGTTTCACCAGGTCTACGCTTCCTTCGGTGTGGCCTCTTCGTTCTAAAACGCCATTATCTCTGGCTTGCAGGGGGAAAACATGTCCTGGATGGGATAAGTCCTCCGGTTTGGCACCTTGGGCAATTGCCGTTTTTATCGTTTGTATCCTGTCGGCAGCCGAGACTCCGGTGGTTACACCCTCTTTGGCTTCTATCGAGATGGTGAATGCTGTCTGGTTCTTACTGGTGTTGTCGTCTACCATCTGATGCAAACCGAGTGATCTGCATTTTTCGGAAGTGAGGCAAAGGCATACGATGCCGCTGCATTCACGGATCATCAAAGCCATGTCTTTTACTGTCATCTTTTCTGCGGAATAGATAATATCTCCTTCGTTTTCCCTGTTCTCGTCATCGACCAGCAGAATACCTTTTCCTGCCTGTAAACAGCTGATCGCCTTTTCTACGCGTTCTTTGTAGTCAACACCGAAATTTTTGATCGTTTTCATTTTCAAACCCTGTAATTTAAGTAGTTGTTAAATAGTTAGCATATTGCAGCAGGGCAGGAGGGAATACTATATACAACACTTCTCCTGCATAATGACTATGCCGGTAGAATTGTCGTACTATCGTTATTGTCTTCTTCTCTCATCCAGACTTTAACTGTCGGTCCCGGATTTTCACCAGGTCAGTCCTCTGTTTTGCAGAGGAGTCGCGGACTGTCACCGCCGGTAGGGAGTTACACCCTGCCCCGAAGAATACTGGTCACAAAAATAGAAAGAATTAGGAAAACAAACAGGATAAACAGATTAAAAGTGCAATTCTGAAAACAATAATTATATTTGTAGAAATATTAATCAATAAAATATCATGGGACACAATTGTAGCAAATGCCCGATACGGGCGAAATTTGAAAAAAATCCACGGTCATTATTAGGTCGTTTCTGGCGTTGGCACATTGATTATTGTCCGGGTTGGAAAGCCTATTTCACATCGTTGGACGCGGATGAGCAACAGCTATTGCGTAATAAGTATAACTTCAAGAAATATGAGTAAGATGCTCACCGATATCCGTTTGCGAAGTCAGCAATTAGTTCGTCCGGAATTTAAAGATCCCAAGGATTTGGTTTCCTGGATGGGAGCTGTCCAGGCACAAGAGTATAGAATGGTTAAGTGGGCGCTGGGAATACGGCTGAAATCAGCTACATTACAGACAATTAACGATGCGTATCAGCGGGGAGATATTCTGCGGACTCATGTGATGCGTCCCACCTGGCATCTGGTAGCGGCGGAAGATATCCGTTGGATGCTGAAGTTATCATCGCAACGGATCATAGCTGCGTGCAACTCCTTTGCTAAAGGTAACGGAGTGGATATTCCTGAAAGTACCTACACCAAAGCGAATGATTTGTTTGAAAAGGTATTGGAGGGTAATAACCATCTTACAAAACAAGAACTGGAAGATGAGATTGTGAAGGCTGGTATTATGCCTGATTCTCCTAAATTAGGTTATCTTTTCACACGGGCAGAACAGGAAGGTATTATATGCAGCGGAGCAGATAGAAAAGAAAAGGCGACTTATGCTCTATTGGAAGAACGTGCTCCTAAGGTTAAAGAATTACATAAGGAGGAAGCATTGGCTTTGCTTGCTAGAAAGTATTTCAGAAGTCATTCGCCGGCCAGCCTGAGTGATTTTGTCTGGTGGTCAGGCTTACCTGTGGCAGAGGCACGTCAGGCAATTGCTGCAATCGACGGTGAATTGAATAAAGAGAAATTTGCCTCGCAGGAATTGTTTCTCCATCAGCAGTGGGACAAAAAGTTCAGGACTAGCGATGTATTACATTTTATGCCTCCTTTTGATGAATATCTCATCAGTTACAAAGATCGTACAGCTGCGATGGATAAAGAACACCATCCGAAAGCCTTTAATAATTTCGGAATATTCTATCCGGTCATTTTATATAACGGGCAGATTGTCGGTAACTGGAAAAAAGTAAAAAAGAAAAGTGGTATGACATTTGATACGTCCTTCTTTGTCGAATGTCCGGATTTGGATAAAGAGTTATTGGAAAAGGCAGGGGAGAGATATAAGGCCTTTTATAATTTTTAATTGAGAAATTTATGAAACTAACGGTATTGGTAGATAATAATACATATATAGATCAGTATTATCTGGGGGAACCGGCAGTCTGTTATTATATAGAAGACGGTGAAACCCGTTTGTTGCTCGATACCGGTTATTCGGATGTTTACATCCGTAATGCAAAGGCGTTGGGGATAGACCTGGCACAGGTCTCTGTAATCGCTTTGTCCCATGGGCACAACGACCATACTCGTGGATTGCAATTTTGGTCCGGGGAAATAAATACCCCCGTACGTATTGTTGCCCATCCCGATGCGTTCAAAGAAAGGAGATGCGGGGAACTTTTCATCGGTTCCCCTTTGTCTGAATCCCGTTTAAGAGAGAACTTCGAACTGACTTTGTCAAGAAGGCCTATGAAGATAAGCGACCATATTACTTTTCTGGGTGAGATTCCTTCCTCCAATACTTTTGAACCACGGAAGTCTTTTGTAGATAGCAATGATGTTTGTCATGTCGGTAAATTGGTTGTGCATCCCGGATATCAGAATCAGGGAATCGGTAAGGTCCTGATGTATGAAATTGAAAAGTATTTTCCGGCTTGCCGTAAATTTGTGTTGTTTACCGGAGAGGAAACGCCCAATGCCTTACATCTGTACGAAAAAGTAGGTTACCATATCGTTTCGAAAGAAAATATGGGAGGTTTTTCTATGATTTTAATGGAAAAGGTTATAATTCGTTGATATTTTACTGTCAGATCATGTTTCTCAAAATATTTTTATAACTTGCCGTCGGTTTATCTATGTGATGTATAAATTCTTGGAACAATGAATAACAGGCTGTTTCTATTCTTAATAATCAATCTTTTTCTACTGACAATATCCATTTCCTGTAGTAAGCTGGAAAGAGAAAAAGATATGCTCGAATTGTATACAACTTCTCTCTTAATAAATCAGGAAGGCGGGGAAGAGTGCATAGATCTTATGGCGAATGGTCTGTGGGAGATTCAGGATATTCCGGATTGGATCTCGGCCAGTCCTACATCGGGCGATGGTTATGGCATGGTAACTATCAAGGTGGCAGAAAATAAAGGGGCTGAACGGAGAAAGGCTTCTCTGCAATTTTCCCATGGGAAAGCAACGGAGACGTTGGAAGTGGAACAATTGAGCCTGAAGGAGGTGGATCCTTTTCTTGAGTTTAGTAGAAACCCCATGGATGTGAGTTGTTTTGCAGGAACACAAACTATAAAGTTAACAACCAATAGACCGTGGGAGGTATATATTGTTCCTAAATGGATCTCCATTACCCCTTCCTCTGGAGATGAATCAACAGAAATAACCATTAACATAGCAGAGAATCGCAGCCCTGACGGGAGACAGGCTAAGGTCGTGTTTTCAGGAGAGTTTGGACAAAGGGTTTTGGAAGTCAATCAGTCAGGTCTTCGTGATATCGCTATACCCCCGGGATTACCTATTTTTTCTTTTAAACAACTGGAATTTACGGGTGATCTGAGTTGGTGCAATGCATGGACTAACAGTATGTTTATAAATCCCGCTATTCAGGATAAAATTTATTTGGGCAATCTTGTGAGTCATAATGCCCAATCAAATATTAATATCCCTGAATTTACCGGATATACATTCAATCCCGTAACCGTTTCGACATCTGCTGCTGTTGAAGAAGTTGTAAAGACTTATATCCCTTCTCAGAAAGAGCAGGATATATTTGCCCAGCAAATCATGGAAAATATGTCTGATCAGAATGTCTCTTTTGAGATAGACAATGGGACGTTTGATTTCTATAGCCATAAACAGTTATACATGGCAGGTATGATTAATCTGGGAGTAAAGCTGGATGAGGCTGTGTCGGGTGTTTCTTTTTTAGAGAAAGAAATGCCAAGAAAGTACGGACTGATTTATTCATTCAAACAAATCCTTTTCACGCTGGACATGGATCGTCCTGAAAAACTTATAAAAGAAGAGTTGAAGGAGGTTGATAAAGGGAGAGGCGTTTCATATGTCGCTTCTGTGAGTTATGGTAGGATCGGATTGTTGGTCGTAGAGTCGGATACAGATTCGCGTGACGTCCGATTGGCGGTAAATAAAGTAATAGCCGGTGAATCTCTGTCTCAGGAAGAAACGAATATCCTTTCTGTGGTAGATGTTTGTTATGTCTATTTTGATAAAGACAAGAATCTACAGACCCAAAAAGGTGGTTTGGATGTCGTAAATGCCTATAAAGAGGCTATTTTAAAGGAGAAAGACTGTATTTATCCCGTTGAATTCAGTTTATCCGATTATACGGATCATTCGCTTAATAGTATTTCGTTTAGTTGTAGAGCAGGGGAATAGTTCCTGGTTACATTAACTATAGAAAAGGCTGACGGAAAAAGTTTATCTTTGTAAGTTGTCCGATGACCGGATAAACGGATACAAACGAAATATATGCGTATGTTACAAAATAGTGATGCTGAGAAGAAAGTAATCAGGAGAATCGCCGTTTTTTGCGGTTCAAGCCGTGGGACAGAGCGGATATTTGAAGAACAGGCTTACGAATTGGGAAAGACGTTGGCCGTTCAAAACATTGAATTGGTTTATGGTGGGGCCAATGTGGGACTGATGGGTACTGTTGCTAATGGAGTCATGGAAAATGGAGGCAAAGCCATCGGGGTCTTACCTGCTTTTTTGAAGAAAGTGGAGATTGCCAATTTAAATCTGACGGAGCTTGTGATGGTCGATACCATGCATCAGAGGAAAGCGAAAATGAATGAACTCTCTGATGGTGTCATTGCTCTTCCGGGAGGTTTCGGTACACTTGAAGAATTTTTTGAGATGCTGACCTGGGCTCAGTTAGGTCTTCACCGGAAACCTGTAGCTCTCTTGAACGTAGACGGATTCTATGATGTCCTTCTGGCATTGGTCGATACAATGGTCGACAGAGGATTCCTTCGAAAAGAAAACAAGGAGATGCTTCTGGTCAGCGACAATATAGAAGACCTGCTGGATAAAATGAGAAAATACGAAGCTCCGTCAGTCGGTAAGTGGCTGAACAGGGCGGGACTTTTGAATAAATGATCGTTGCCGGTTCTATAATTTGATTATCTCCATATCCTCCGGGACGAAAATATTCCCGGAGAAGTTTTCTCGTGCTTCGGCTGTATATTTTTCTTTACGTGTAGCGAGGGTTTTATCGATGTGCTTTTAGTTTCCTTTTCAGATACCAGGTAATGAGGGCGAGTGTTACCAATACCACAAAAACATAACTTATTTCCCTGCTGTATCTTTCCAGCTCTTCCAGTAACCGGTCTTCAGGAAGTATCTGTGCCAGGTAATATCCGAGCAGAACCAGGATACTGTTCCAGATGGCCGAACCGAGTGTTGTGAACAGGATGAAGGCGGGAAGCCGCATTCGTGCCAGTCCGGCAGGGATGGAAATGAACTGCCGCACGGCCGGTATTAATCTTCCGAAGAAGGTCGATATCTTGCCGTGTTTCAGGAAAAATGCTTCCACATACTCTATCTTTTGTCGGTTTATGCCGAGCAGATGGCCGAAACGACTGTCGGCAAATTTATAGACGATGGGCCTGCCGACGAAGAGGGCGAGATGGTAATTGATCAACGCCCCGATGAGCGCTCCCAAGGTTGTGAAAAGTATCACGAGGGAAATATTCATCTCACCGTTTGCCGCCTTGTAGGCGGCAGGTGTGACGATCAACTCGGATGGTAGCGGAACCAGCGAGTTTTCAAGTATCATGAGGATTAAAATCACCCAATAGCTGAGGTGCTCCAGGCACCATTGGATTAAATCAGAAAAGTCCATAGGGTATTTTATGCATTATTATCGTTGGGTACCTGAACCAGTATTTTATCTATTCTGGCTCCATCCATATCAACAATCTCGAAGCGGAAGTTGTTCCATTCGACTTGTTCTCCGGATTGAGGGATATGTCCCAGCTGTTCCAGCAATAATCCTCCTACCGTATGATAGTTACATCTTTCATATAAATCTTCTTTATCGAAATAAGACAGGAAATCATAAAAAGAACACTGTCCGTCGACCAGCCAGCCGTCGTTGTTGCTCCGTTGGATAATCTCCGGTTCCTTCTGCGTATCGTTGATGGTGCCTAACAAGGCTTCCAGAATATCCCTGAGTGTTATAATTCCCTGGCACATACCGAATTCGTCGCATATCAGGGCGCGGCTTATTCCCTGTTCTTTCATTTCTTCAAGCACTTTATATACACTCATGTTCTCATGGAAATAGAAAGCCGGGCGGACGATGCATTCCAGATTGAAATCAGGGGTATCCAGATGGAGAACCAGGTCTTTCAGAAAGATGACCCCTTCCACGTCTCCCTTTTTCTTGTCGGTCACCGGATACATTTCATATAATTCCTGTTCGATGGTCTTTTTCACTTGCATCTTATCCATATCCAAGTCCAGCCAGATGATTTCATTCCGCTGTGTCATAATGGAACTGACCTTCAAGTCGCCCAGGATGAAAACACGTTCGACGATGTCCTGCTCTACTTCCTGTATTTCTCCGCCTTCCTTTCCTTCCTGTACGATCGATTTGATTTCTTCTTCCGTCACCTTATTATCCGAGTCCTTTATGCCCAGCAGGTTGAACATGCAGGAAGTACTTTTTGACAGCAGCCATACAAACGGGGCGGCTACCAGCGATAAGATATACATCGGGCGGGCAACAACTTTGGAGGCTTTTTCTGCAATACTCAAACCGATTCTTTTAGGAACAAGTTCGCCGAATATCAAAGTCAGGTAAGTGACGGCTACAACAATCAACCCCTGGGCAATGAGGGATGCGTAGAGAGGGGATACTCCCCAATTCTTCAGGATAACCGAGAAGTCGTCCGTCAAAGCTGCACCGGAATAGATACCGGTCAGGATACCAATCAGTGTGATGCCTATTTGAATGGTCGAGAGGAAACGATCCGGCTCATTTGCCAGTTTCAGGGCCAGTTTAGCCGCTTTACTGCCCTTCTTTGCGTCAGTGTTCAGGCTCGATTTGCGGGCGGAGATTAATGCGATTTCAGACATGGCAAATATGCCGTTCAATAGGATAAGTGAAATGATTATTATTATTTCGTTCATGAAAATGATACTGTTTTAGTTTATTACTTAAATGTCTTATGGGCGGGGCCGGATGGTTTGCATACGGTGGTAGTATCATAATATATGATACAAGAATATTATAATATATGAGAATGGAGTATCACAATATATGATACAGCAGTCTTATAATATATGATATTATGCTTTCGTCCGGTGAAAGAATATGGTGTACTAAATAAGGAATGTACAGAACAAGGAATGTATCTGCCGTGGGGCAGGTCTGTTGTTAACGGGTATATAGTAATCAATATGAACCAGCTGTGTGAACAGGTCGGGAAGCGGTACGGAACAAACCGGAATCAGGGGATGAACGGGGCGGTTCCCGTTGCGGTAAAACAGTTCGTCCGTATTACCCGGCTCATCGGTATCTTCTGCCTGGTTGGAAATTTCCGTCTGATTAGCTGTTTGTGTATCATAATTGGGCACAACGTATCCGAATACATCGAGTAACACCAGGAATAACATGATGATACAGATAGCCCGTGCTTTGACAGTATAAATCGTATGTTGCGTAAATGCCATGCAATAATGTACAGCTGAATTTGGGTACGAAAATACATATTCGTCTGTTCGGTACATAGTATTCAACGCGTTTTTGTGTTACTTTAACGAATTTGCTTTAACATCCATCTATTTGAGTATCTTTCTCATGTTTCTTTCCGTAAGAGTATTATATTTGTTGTGAGTATACTATAAACTAATGAATAAACTTATGGCAGGAATTGAGGATTTGAAGATATTATTGTCTTCTATGAAACCGGAATTAGATAGTAGGGAATTTGTATTCTGTACGTTTGATAATCCCCTTTCTATCCGTTTTGATACTGTCTATAAATTAATATCGCTCACAGTTCATTCAAGTCTTAATGCCGTGGGATTAACCGCTGCTATAGGCACAAAACTAGCATCAAAAGATATCAGTGCTAATGTTGTAGCGGCTTATTATCACGACCATATATTTGTTCAGAAGGAGAAAGCCGGGCAGGCTGGAGGCTATAATGGAATTACAAGCAGAATCTTTTCCATGTAGAGAATAAAAAAAGAGCAAACCCTATGCAGTCTTTTCCATATTAGTGCATCATAGTTATATGATGTTGTGGGACATGGACAGAGAGGACTTCGTAGATTTGTGCAAAAAAGGTGATGAGCAGGCATTAAACCAGCTTTATAAAACTTACTCGGGAAAGATGATGAAGATATGCCTTCGTTATGTGCCCGACAGACAAATTGCACAAGACCTGCTGCATGACGGTTTCATTGTTATCTTTACTTCCATTGGCTCATTACGTAATCCGGAGAGGCTGGAAAGCTGGATGGGAGTCGTGATGAAGAATATCGCACTTCATTATCTCAGTCAAAACAACATGGTTAATACCATTCCTCTGTCTGATGTGTCCGAAGAAGATGAACCGGCGGAAAGTCCTTTCATGGCTGATTTGATATCGTATGACCAGTTGATGGAATTGGTGGAAGGGCTTCCCGAAGGTTATTCGAAGGTGTTCAAGCTGGCGGTACTTGAAGGGTTGCCTCATAAAGAGATAGGTGACTTGTTGCATATAGCTCCTCACTCATCATCTTCGCAATTGCATCGTGCGAAAGCATTGCTGAAAAAGATGATTGTCGATTGTCGCCTGGTTATTATAATATTGCTGCTGCTTCTTATCCCGCTGTTCTACAATTATCTGCCCTGGAAAAAGAAACAACAAAGCCATCAGCCTAAGATAGCAGTGCGTCAGCCGAAAGCTGAAAAAAGGGAGGAAGACAGGCAGACCGATTCCCAGGAACAGGAGGTTCGTTCCGGTACGGGAGAACATTCACAATTGCCGGGACTGATTAGTGCGCCACCGCTGGCGGATGCAGGAAAAGTACCGCCTATCTTGCCTGTCGGGAATATTACGATAAGTGTGCCACCTGTCAATAAGCCGTTGTTTGTTTCTGATTTGCCAAGTGCGACTATCTTCGGTTTGTGTTCGGAAGGAAGTTTTGTCTCCGTGCAACGTAAAAAGAAAGCAGGAGCGTGGAAGTTTATGCTGGCAGGTTCGTTAGGTCCGCAACTGGCTCAGAATATATACAAACTGATTGCTACTCCCCATTCAGACAGTGGAGTAGGGGCTGATCTTCCTCAGCAGGTAAGCACCTGGGAGGATTATTACACTTACCTGAATGCCCGTTATCAGGAAGGTACTTTGGGCGATTCAGTTACAATAATGAATATCGCAAAAAACAATCAGGGAGATATTGTAGAAAGTCAACACCACTATTCTCCTGTTACCATTGGGCTTTCAGCAAACAAAAAACTAAACGAACGCTGGAGCCTTGAAACGGGCTTGCAATATACTTTCCTGAAATCCGACTTTACCACAGGTAATGATTTCCGTATTCAGGAAACACAAAAAATCCATTACCTAGGAATCCCTTTCCGTGTATCTTATCGCTGGGGTAATTTCAGGAATTTCTCGCTTTACTCGACAGCCGGTATGCAACTTGATATTCCGTTAAAAGGGACACTTCAAACATCTCATATTACGGACAGTATACCTATGAGCATGGGCTGTCAGTCGTTGAATGTACCTCTACAATGGTCGATTAATGCCAGTACAGGTGTACAATATCATTTCACTCCCCGCATCAGTCTCTATATAGAGCCTACTGTCAATTATTATATTCCTGACGGAAGCGGGTTGCGTACTATCCGGAAAGAGCATCCGGTGACATTCACGGTCCCTGTCGGCTTACGTTTCAGTTGGTAGGGAGAAAAATAAGAAGTCTCAATAAAGTGATTTAACCACGCAGTCTTTTGCCTGAAAGAATATCATACTTATAGATATTTAAAAACAGAAAAGAGATGCAGGAACGACATATCAACCGTGACCGTTATTTTGAGGAACAGGCACAGACGACCCGGAAATATTATATTCCGTATATAAAGCAAATAGTAGGCGACCTTCCGGAGAAAGTCTTGGAAGTAGGATGTGGCGAAGGAGGTAATCTGCTCCCTTTTGCTGAGTCAGGTTGTGAAATAGTCGGAGTGGATATTGCCTCTTTACGAATAGAGCAGGCTCGAACATTCTTCGCCCGAAGAAATCAGAAAGGGACCTTTATCGCATCTGATATTTTCCGATTAAAAGATCTGGAAAAACATTTTCCGCTTATCCTGATACACGATGTGATTGAACATATCAATGATAAATCTCAATTCCTGTCTGGTATGAAAGGTTATTTATCGGCAGGTGGTGTGATTTTTATCGCCTTTCCAGCCTGGCAGATGCCGTTTGGCGGACATCAGCAGATTGCACGGGGCAGAGTTGTTTCGCTTCTTCCTTTCATACATTTGCTTCCGCGGGTTTTATATAAATGGATACTGGAAACAGGCGGTGAAGAAGAAGATACAATAAAGGAGTTGCTGAGTATTAAAGAAACGAAATGCACCATTGAAATGTTCCGGAATCTTGTAAAACAGACGGGATATCAGATTGTTGACCAGCAATTATTTTTTATAAATCCGCATTATGAGGTTAAGTTCGGATTATCACCGCGAAAGCTGGGTAAAGTTCTTTCTTCCGTTCCGTATCTGAGAAACTTCTTTAGTACAAGTTGCTTTTATTTGTTGAAGAAAGCAGAAGAGAAAGGGAATTGAATAACAACAATTTATTTTTAAAAATGGCCATTTTAACCTTTGTAGATAACGGTTAGAGAGATATTTGATTAACTCTGACAACCGTTATCTATATAAGGTTAAAACTATTACATTATTTATTGTTTCTGTCCTGTTACCGTAATTGAGTAGATTCCGACATTTCCTGATTTATATTTCTGAATTGTGCTTTCATCCAGATGTTCATATAGTACTTCATCGGGGATAATTACTGTCTTAGTCCTTTCCACACGGATATTTGTGAAATTCACTTTTTCTATCTCTGCTAAATATTCTTCTTTTTGAATGGCACTAGCGATACAGCCTGCATACATAGCGGCATTGTCGGTAAACTCTTTGGGGAATACCCCATTCAGTACGACATCAGAGATGCAAAAATGTCCACCCGGTTTTAATACACGGTAGATTTCTTTGAAAATAATATTTTTTAGAGGAAGCAGGTTTAATACACAGTTGCTGACAATCACATCTGCTGTATTATCCGGCAAAGGCATATTTTCAATATCTCCTTCTAAGAATTCTATATTCGTATATCCCCGCTTGAGTGCATTAGCACGTGCTTTAGCTATCATTTGAGGAGCAAAATCAATACCGATGACTTTGCCGCTTTCACCAACTTCCGAGCGGGCTATAAAACAATCATTTCCTGCTCCTGAACCCAAATCGATAACGGTGTCCCCCTTTTTAATATTGGCATATTGGGTGGGTAATCCACATCCAACCCCTAAATCTGCATCGGGTTCATATCCCTTCAGATTTTTATAGTCTTCACTCATTATAGTGAATACTTTCTTTGATGGGGGTACCGGGGATTTGCCGCAGCAGCAGCAGCCTTTTAGCGTGTCGGAATCTAATGCTAGTTCGTTATAACGCTGTTTTACCAACTCTTTTAAATCCTGATTCTCTTTCATATTCTTTCTATGTTAAATTAAATCTATTTGTATTAGTTCGTAAAAACACGAACAATATTCTCAAAAAAAGGTGCTGTTATTCACAGCACGATGTATCTTTAGAATTGCAATTATTCCAAAAAGTAGCAAATAAATTACGGGCAAGTTCCCAATTATCCCGGTTGATACAATACCTGACTTTTGGAGTTTCTATTTCTCCCTGGATTAATCCGGCTTCTTTTAATTCCTTTAAATGTTGTGAAACAGTTGCTTTAGCAATTGGTAGTTCTTCGTGGATATCTCCGAAGAAGCAACTATCCTGTTTGGCTAAAAAATTAAGAATAGCCATCCGTGCCGGATGTCCCATCGCTTTAGCAAAACGGGCAATCTGTTCTTGTTCTTTTGTATACTGTTTTGTTTTCATTATTCCTTTATTGTTTGTTGTTCGCAAAACTACGAATAATATTCTGTATTCCAAATGTAACTTGGTATTTTTAGTCTATTTAAAGGTTTAGTATGATTTTGATGGGTGTCAAAAGTCGGGGAATGTCATGCGGAACACTGTTCCTTCTCCGGGTTCAGAGTTTACAATAAGTTCTCCGCCATGGAGTTGCATAATGCGGCGGGATAGTGGCAGTCCTATTCCGCTTCCTTCTTTTTTGGTGGAATAAAAGGGGGTGAAGATATCTTCCAGTCGGTTTTCCGGAATGCCTTCCCCGTTATCAGTTACTTGTATGAATGAAAAGGTAGCTTCTTTTCCTGACTCAACCCTGATTTGTGGCTCCGGGTTATTTGCGGTGGCCTGTAAGGCGTTGCGGATAAGATTAATGAGTGCCAGTGTTATTAAATTCTGGTCTAGTAAGATTTCTACGTTTTCAGGTGAAATATAACGGATATTCTTACTGCCTTGTTCCGAACTCAATAACCGTTCAAGCTTGTCGAACAAAGAACTAATTTGAACTTTTGCTTTGACCGGATCAGGCAGGTGTGTTAACCGATGATAGGCATTCAGGAAAGTATTCAGCTGCTGCACTTGCTGGTTAATGGTTTGCAACCCGTCGATTGTTCCTTCTTTTCCGTATTCATCATTATATTTAATCAGGTCGGCCGACAAAGAGGCTATAGGTGTAATGGAGTTTCTGATTTCATGCGTCAGTACGCGGATGATACTTTCGTAATAAAACCGTCGTTCTTCCAGTTCGGTATGATTGTTTTCAAATTGTGTGATAATCCGGTTCATCTCCCGGAACAATCCATTCAGGAATTTATCGTCCCCTTTTTCTGTGAAGTGGGCGTTGAAATCGTTGTTATTGATCGCGCTGAAGAAGCTTTCCAACTGGCGGTCTGTCTTGTCCATTTTCCTTATCAGCATAATAGCCAAGGCTATGATCATACAGATGCAGACAAAAGCAAAAAACAGGGAAGTCCGACTGATCAAAAGCCAGGCACCTGCAATCGAGAATAACACAATTCCTGTTATCCCGCTGATAATGACCCGGTGTAATCTGCGATTCAGCATATCCTTTATTGCAAAAGTACAATTTAAACTAACATGATGCATTCAAAGTACTCAGCTTTCGGCTGAATGTCTGATTTATGGATAGCCACTTCCCGGAATTGTCTAAAATTTAGACGATTTCACCTCTTTGTTATAGAGGAGCACAATTTTTGTTGTCAGATAGACTGGGACTGACTAGTTTTGACAAAAAACAGAAATATCATGGGGAACATATCATTCAAACTTATATTTCGGAGTTGGTTACGTAATAAAACATTTACTGTAATCTCTATTCTCAGCCTGGCAGTAGGCATTGCCTGTACTAACTTATTAGCTGCTTTTGTTATCCATGAGTATAATATAGAACAGGAGAATCCGAACAAGGATAGAATGGTAGTGGTTAAGCAAACTATTTCGGGGGCAGGAATGACTGCTTTTAATACGGTCTCACGAGATATCACTTCTCAGTTACTCGAACGTGTCCCGGAATTGGATAAGGCGTGCCGTGTACATCCTTATTTCATGGTTACCTATTGTAAAGCCGGAGAGAACTTCTTCAAAGACATCAAAGTAATAGAGTCGGATAGTGCTTTCCTTTCATTCTTTCCTCAGAAAATTGTAAGGGGAAGTTTTGCGGATACCCAGGTGGGGTCGGATCGGATAGTCCTGACAGAATCTTTTTCGAAACGTTTATTCGGAGAGAGTGACCCGATAGGACAAACGGTTCAGATACTATTCGGTCCTGGTGATTTCGGGGATGAAAAAGGGTTATTGACTTTTACTGTTTCTGCTGTGGTAAAAGATAATAGCCAGGCGGCTTTCGGCTTTGATGCTTTATTCTTGGGCGATCCCTCTTCCGGATTAAATTTCTTTCTGCTGAAAAAGAATGTCTCCGTTCCCGACTTACAGGCTAAAACAGGGCGTTTGGCTCTTCAAAGAAGTGATGGTCAAGATTTTGAGAATGAACTCCTCACTATTCAACAGGCCTGTTTTGATACGGTAACGCTCCCGTCATCGTTGAAGAAACCAAATACGACGTTATTGTTTATCGCTCTTTTTTCAGCTATTCTGATATTGGTCATAGCTTGTTTCAATTATGTTAATCTAAGTTTTTCACGTGTATTTAAACAGTTATACTCTTTGCATATACAGAAACTGATGGGTGCAAGAAGCGGACAATTGAGCATGCAATTATTTGCTGATACATTTATGACTGTTGGTTTCGGTTTCCTGATTGCACAACTGATACAATTCGACCTGTTGGGGATAATGAATCGCATCATGTCTATTCAGGTTCCGGTTAATTTTCTGTATAGTAGTCAGATGCTGCCGGTTACATTCGGTTTTATTCTTTTATTGGCGTGTATTCCTGCTTTGTATATGAGCTGGCGTTTGCCGGAAATGTCGATTTCCATGTATAACAATTTCTATCGGGGAAAAGCAAAAGGGCGTATCATTACCTCGCTGGCTATCGTTCAGTTCGTTATTTCATTTATTCTGATAATCGGTAATATTTCCGTACGGCGGCAAATCTCGCTTTTATATGATAAAGCAGAAAATTATAAAGATATTTATATTTTCTCAGTCGGAGATAACAAGACATCTATGTTACGGCTTAAAGAAAATATCGGTTCTCTTTCGGGCATACAGGCTGCGGCATTAAGCAATCTTATATATGAATGGCCTCTCGGTGAGTTTTCGCCGGATGGTACATATGAATCTTATACTTCAGAGGATGGCGATGAAGAAGTAATGGAAGTTATGGGCTATAAGCTATTGAAAGGTCTGCCCTGGAAAGAGGCGATAGAAAGGTATCCGCATCCTGTTTATCTAAACCGTACATGGGCTCAAAGCTTGTTCCCGGATGGAGAACTGCCTGTCGGGAGTCTTATAAAAGAATACGAACCCCGATTGAAGGAGCGTCCTCCTTTTGGAGATGATCATGTTATTGCTGGGGTTGTTGAAGATTATTTTAAACTTTATATCCCTAATAGTCTTGAGACGCCTATAGATAAAGGTATTATTGGCTATACCAGGGATGGAACTAACTTAAAAATCCGTATCGCTCCCGGAAATACTTCGGTTATCAAACAAATCTATAGGGAATGGGATAAACTTTATCCAGGGAAATATCTTGAACATGAGAGCCTGTATGACAAAGTGCTGGGTAATAATAAGAAACTTTTCGAATTGTCTGACTTGTTGATGATGTATTCGGTTATCAGTATCCTGCTCACCTGTTTCGGGCTTTTTGGTATGGCGCTGTATGCTATCGAACAACGAACAAAAGAGATCGGGATCCGAAAAGTGAACGGATCAACTACGTGGCAGATTATAAAGTTACTTGACCGCCAGTTTATTATTTGGATCGGGATAGCTTTTGTAATTGCAGTGCCTGTGACCTGGTGGTTGCTTAATCAATGGATGCAAAGCTTTGTTTACCGGGCAGCCTTTAGTGTCTGGACGTATATTCTGTCGTTCTTTATTGTGGTAGGTATCACTTTACTTACCGTGAGTTGGCACAGCTTCAAGGCTGCATCAGGGAATCCGGTAAAAGCGTTGAAGAATGAGTAAGAAACGGTTTAGGGTGTTTTGTTTTCTGTATTTCAAATAATTAGTACTTTTGTAAGTAGCACAATAAAAAATAGAATTTGGAGAACAGAATGAATACAGATTATAAAGTTGGCGATTTGATTTATGACGCAAGTATTTATGATGGATTAAATACTTTCCTATCCGATTTGCAGTTTTACAAAAAGTGGTTGCCGAAAAATAGGGATGCTAAAATACTTGAACTTTGCTGTGGTACAGGCAGACTTACGCTTCCAATTGCAAAGGAGGGATACAATATTTGTGGAGTCGATTACACTTCGTCCATGCTTGAACAAGCAAAGGCAAAAGCTTCTGAAGCAGGAGTAGAAATTACTTTCATTAAAGCGGATATTAGAACGTTAGATTTGCACGAAAAATTTGACTTTATTTTTATTCCATTTAATTCAATTCATCATTTATATAAGAATGAAGATTTATTTGAGGTATTTAATGTCGTTAAAAATCATCTTAAAGATGGAGGTTTATTTCTGTTAGATTGCTTTAACCCTAATATTCAATATATTGTTGAAGGTGAAAAGGAACAACAGGAAATTGCGGCATATACAACTGATGATGGGAGGGAAGTCTTGATAAAGCAGACAATGCGTTATGAAAACGCAACTCAAATTAATCGCATAGAATGGCATTACTTTATAAATGGTGAGTTTCATTCAATTCAAAATCTGGATATGAGATTGTTTTTTCCTCAGGAATTGGATTCATATCTGGAATGGGCCGGATTTAAGATTATTCATAAGTTTGGAGGCTTTGAAGAAGAAACATTTGGCGATAATTCAGAAAAACAGATATACGTTTTAGCATTTGATAAGTGATGTGGTCAATTTAGGCCTATGCCGAAGTTAATAAGCATCAAACGTTCCGTAATTCGTTACGCACTAAAAGAAAAAGTCCTGACTATCTGTAGATAATCAGGAACTTAATTTTAGGTAGTGTACCCAGAGCCGGGATCGAACCGGCATGGAAGTGAATCCACTGGTGTTTGAGACCAGCGCGTCTACCAATTCCGCCATCTGGGCATTTGTTTTTTTCTAATGCGTTGCAAAGGTACGCATATTTTTTATTTGTGCAAGCGTTCAGCGATTTTTTTTCAAATTATCTATAGCTTTCGGGGAATAATATAAGATAGGAGAATAAATCCCGGATTATTTCGTTAACTTTGTAAGAGTATAATTAAAAAACAACCTGTGTATCATGAAAGATAATTATTGCGTTATCATGGGTGGAGGGATTGGCAGTCGCTTCTGGCCTTTTAGCAGAGAAAGTTATCCAAAACAATTCTTAGATTTTTTCGGAACAGGACGTTCTCTGTTGCAAATGACTTTCGATCGTTTTTCCAAAATCATCCCGGTAGAAAATATTTTTATCGTTACTAACGAAGCTTACGCCGACTTGATTAAAGAACAGTTGCCCGAATTGAAAGAAAACCAGATCCTGCTGGAACCGGCACGTAGAAATACAGCTCCTTGTATTGCTTACGCTGCTTACCATATAAGAGCATGTAATCCGAATGCCAATATTGTTGTTGCTCCTTCCGATCATCTGATCCTGAAAGAAGATATATTTTTGAAAGACGTTCAGAAAGGATTGGATTTTGTAAAGAACAATAATGCATTGGTTACGTTGGGTATCAAACCGAGCCGTCCTGAAACAGGTTATGGTTATATCCAGAGTAGCGATTCCATGCTGGGAGAATTTACCAAGGTGAAGACTTTCACGGAAAAACCGAATCTGGAACTGGCAAAAGTCTTTTATGAAAGCGGTGAGTTTTTCTGGAACTCTGGTCTGTTCCTGTGGAACGTAAATACAATACTGGAAGCTTTTGCCAAATATCTTCCGGATATTGCCGTTCGGTTTGACTTGGGTAAGGATAAGTTCAATACAGAAAACGAACATGAGTTTATTCATGAGAACTTTCCTTATTGCCTGAAGATTTCCATCGACTACGGTATTATGGAGAAGGCGGATAATGTGTATATGTTGTGCACTGATTTCGGTTGGGCAGACTTGGGTACCTGGGGTTCCTTGTTTGATTTGGCTCCGAAAGATGAAAATAATAATGCTGTGTTGAAGAATAGTAATGCATTGCTTTATGAAAGTTCAGGAAATGTAATAGCCGTAGGTAATTCAAAAAGACTGGCTGTGATTCAGGGTGTTGAAGATTGCATCGTGGCTGAATCGGGAAATGTATTGCTTATCTGCAAAAAAGATGACGAACAGCGTATCAAGCAGTTTGTGGCAGATGCACAGATAAAATACGGGAAAGAATTTAATTAAACCATTTCTTTCCCAGATAATGTACGGGATACCAGGCGGCCATGAATCCAATGGCCGCTACCGTAATAAATGCAATCAGGGCATCTGTGAACATCACCCGCACCGGATATGCGTCGATAATAAAGGCGCCGGCTGTTTGTCCCAATTTAATCAATCCGAATTGCCGCTGTAAAAAACACAATGCCAGACCTATCACAATCCCTATCAGGGCTCCGAATCCGGAGATCATCCAGCCTTCAAATAGAAATATACGACGGATAAGTTTATTGTCAGCTCCCATATTCCGAAGGGTATGTACGTCATCTTTCTTTTCTATCATCAGCATAGACAGCGAACCGACTACGTTGAACAAGGCGATTGTCAGAATGAATGAAAGTATCAGGTAAGTGATCCATTTCTCTACCTGCATCATTTTGAAGGACGCTTCCTGTTGTTCGTAACGGTCTTGTATGATAAACCGGTCACCCAGGATAGCTTTGAGCTGTTTTTTGACTGAAGAGATATTGGCTCCGTCAGCAATTTTCAGTTCGATGGAGGTGACTTCCTTGTCATATTTGAATAATTCACGTACCAGTGAAAGGGGGAGTATCATGTATCCTTCGTCGTATACCTGCTGGTTAATCATGAAAACTCCGCCTATGTAGGCATATTCCTGACTGAATGAAGAAGCCGGGTTGGATAAATTGACCTTTTCATTCCGTTTGGGGACATAAATTTCAAGCGGAGAAGCGAATCCCGGTTTGGCACCCAGTTTGGATGACAGTCCGACCCCGAGGATGGCATAATCAGTAACTTCGTCTTTCAGGATGAAGCTGCCGTCTATCAGTACACTGTCTATCTGGGTCAGATGGCTGAAGTTGTCGTCCACCCCTTTGATTATTGCCACATCCTGGCGGTCGTGATAGCGTATCAATGCATTATCCTGAAGAACCTCTCCGAAATAAGCAATATCGGGCAGTTGTTTTACCTGTTGGAATTCGGCAGTTGTCGGGTCGAACACTTTCCCGGTGCGGGGAGAAATCTTCAACTCCGGGTCGAAACTGCTGAACATGTCTGCTACCAGGTCATTGAACCCGTTATAGACCGACAGTGCACAAACAACTGCGGTGGTAGCAATGACTACACCGCAGACACATACCATCGAAATAATATTGATGGCATTGTGGGATTTCTTCGAAAAGAGGTACCGCCGGGCTATATAAAACGAAAGGTTCAACGCTTGATTCTCTTATTTCTGTAACAGTTTGTCAATGTTTTCAATATAATCCAGCGAATCGTCAATGAAGAAACTCAGTTCCGGGATGATGCGAACCTGTTTTCCTATACGTTTGCCCAAATCGAAACGGATCGCTTTGGTATTTGCACGGATCGATTCCAGTAACTCTTTCCCTTTTTCGGAAGGGAAGATACTCAGGTATGCTTTGGCAACGCCCAGGTCGGGGCTGACGCGTACCGCACTTACAGAAATCAATATACCCGGCATTCCCTGGGTCTGTTTCTGGAAAATGTCGCCCAATTCTTTCTGGATCAGACGACCTATCTTGTTCAGTCTTGTACTTTCCATATCGTTATCAATTTATTTTTTCCATATCATTGTCAGACCGTCACGAAGCGGAAGGATCACTTTCTCCACCCGGGGGTCTTCTTTTATTTTATCATTAAAACTAAGTATTCCGATGGTTTGTTTATCTGACGGGTGAGGTTTTTCCAAAACTTTACCATCCCACAGGGTGTTATCGGCCAGAATCAGGCCTCCCGGACGCACTTTGGGAAATACCAGATCGTAATAGTCGGAATACAAGCGTTTGTCGGCATCGATAAATACCAGGTCGAATGTTTCGTCCAGTTCCGGTATGATTTTCATCGCATCGCCTATATGCAGCTTTATTTTATCTTTCAGGGGAGAGCGTGAGAGATATTTCATGATGAAATCCTCCATTTCATCATTGATCTCGAGTGTATGGATCAGGGCGTTGTCTTCGGTTCCTTCGGCCAGACAGAGTGTGGCGTAACCGGTGTAAGTCCCTATTTCCAGTACACGGCGGGGGCGAAGCATGCGACAAAACATTTTCAGTATCCGTCCTTGCAGATGGCCGGACAGCATACGGGGACGCAGCAGGTTTACATTGGCATCGCGGTTCAACGCGGATAACAATGCGCCTTCTTCGTCGCTGTGATTGAGAATGTATTCGTCTAATGTCATTTAAATAAAGAATGTTTATGCTTCAAATATACGAAAAAAGATGTAGCAAAAGCGTTTTACCGACTTTTGCGACACCTTTTCCTGTTTTATTTTATTTATTCCTTAAAGGTCGGGAGTGAATATTTACTTCCGGCATCCAACACTTTTCCGACGTTGTTGATTTCGAGGAATGTCGTGCCGCCACCTTCACCGAAGCTGCCGCTCAGGTAAGCAACCATGTCGTTACGGGTGATACGTCCGCTCTTAATCAATTCGTTCAGTGCGCTGTAGAAATAACCGCGACGGCTGTCATCCCACGGCTGATATACGGCCCATACGCCATATGACAGAGAAAGCATGCGGGTTACACGCGGGTTATAGCAGATGGCGAACACCGTTGATGTACCACGGAAAGCTGCCAGGTATCGGGCTGTGCGTCCGGTGTGGCTGTCGGTGATGATTGCCTTTACATGTAGCTTGTTGGAAGATTTTACCGCCTGTTTTGCCAGGAATGAAGTAACATCCAGGTCGTTACCTTCGATAGGTACACGGATGTCGTTGGCGGCTAGCTTGGTCTTTTCAGCTTCGCGAGCAACTTTGGTCATTGTCTGGACTGCTTCCAGCGGATATTTACCGTAAGCTGTTTCACCGCTAAGCATCAATGCGTCTGTGCGGTAATAGATTGCGTTGGCAATATCGGTTACTTCCGCACGGGTAGGACGCGGATTCTTAATCATGGAGTGAAGCATCTGGGTCGCAACGATCACCGGCTTTTTCACTTCCACGCATTTGCGGATCAACACACGCTGGATTCCCGGAATCTTTTCGGCCGGAACTTCGATGCCCAGGTCACCGCGGGCGATCATGATACCGTAAGCTACTTCCAGGATTTCGTCGATATTGTCGACACCTTCCTGGTTTTCGATCTTGGCAATGATCTTGATCGGACTTTTATGTTCGTCCAGGATCTGTTGTATATCCAATACATCCTGTTTGTTTCTTACGAAAGAGTGAGCAATGAAATCCAGTTCGTTTTCAATCGCCCAAAGAATATTTTTACGGTCTTTTTCTGTCAGTGAGGGGAGGTTGATGCGTACACCGGGGACGTTCACGCTTTTGCGGCTTCCTAATGTCGCGTCGTTCTGCACTTCACAGAGCAGATAATCATCCTGTTTCTCGATGACTTTCAGTTCCAGGTCTCCATCGTCGATCAGGATATCGCTGCCGATATTCAGGTCGCCGACAAAGTTTCTGTATGAAACATAAATGCAATCACGGGTTGTCTCTTTTTCCGGATCACCGATTATCTTAACGGTGTCGCCGGTTGTAAAAGGTATTGGCTCTTTTGCCGTAGTGGTACGTACTTCCGGGCCTTTGGTATCCATCAATATACCGATGCGGTCGGATACTTCGCGTACATTTGTAACAACACGGTTTAAACCTTCTTCCATCATGTGGGCCGTATTCAGGCGCACAACATTCATTCCTGCATTGTACAGTGAGCGGACAAATTCCACATCACAACGTTGATCAGAAATTGTAGCAACAATCTTCGTATGCTTTAACATATACCTTAAATATTATAACCTATTATTTACTTTTTAGTCGTTGGCAGTTGGTTGCTGCATAAGCGCTTCGAGCGCCAGCCGGTATGAATCCAGACCGAATCCCAGTATAACCCCTTTGCAGGCAGCAGAGATCATCGATACATGACGGAATGATTCGCGTGCATGTACATTTGAAATATGTACTTCTATAACCGGGGTAGTCACTGCTTTTATGGCGTCGTGTAATGCGATGGATGTATGTGTATATGCTCCCGCATTCATTATAATACCATCGTATTCAAAACCCGTTTCATGGATTTTGTTGATCATCTCACCTTCTATATTACTTTGAAAGTAAGCTATTTCGCATTGAGGATACCGGGCGCGTAATTTGTCCAGATAACCTTCAAAAGAAGCATTACCATATACTGTTGGTTCGCGTTTGCCCAACAGGTTAAGATTAGGACCGTTAATAATCTGAATCTTCTTCATTTGCTGTAACTTTATTACCTTTGCACCACCTGGTACGGGCTGAAAATATCCGGCAAAGGTAATGATTTTATTTGATACATACATAATTGCCTGTGTACAATGCAACAAGGAAATAATATAATCGACAAATATAAGACCTGGCTCCGGCTGGAAAAGTCTCTATCTGCCAATTCGATAGAAGCTTACCTGACCGACCTGGACAAACTCATTCGCTTCGTGGAAAGTGAAGGGAAAGACTTTGCTACGATCTCTTATCAGGATTTACAGCAGTTTGTAGCCCAGTTGCGTGATATAGGAATCCATCCGCGTTCGCAGGCCCGCATCATATCCGGTATAAAATCGTTCTACCGCTTTCTTTTACTCGACGAGTATATAACAGCCGATCCGACGGAATTGTTGGAATCGCCCAAGATCGGATTGAAGCTGCCCGAAGTATTGACGGTCAATGAGATAAATGATATATTGGATACGATAGACCTTTCTTTGCCGGAAGGGCAGCGCAATCGGGCTATGCTGGAGGTGTTGTATAGTTGCGGCCTGCGTGTTTCCGAGTTGATATCTTTGCGTTATTCGGATGTTTATTTTGATGAAGGTTTTATCAGGGTGGAAGGTAAAGGGAGCAAGCAACGCCTGGTTCCGATTTCTGAGACGGCTATCCGGGAGATAAAGAATTATCTGCTGGACCGTAACCGGATGGTGGTGAAAAAAGGATTCGAAGATATTTTATTCCTGAGTCGCCGGGGCACGACTCTATCCCGTATCATGGTTTTTCATATTATCAAGCAGCAGACGGAGATGGCGGGTGTTCATAAAAATGTCAGTCCGCATACGTTCCGACATTCTTTTGCGACCCATTTGCTGGAAGGCGGTGCCAACCTGCGGGCCATCCAGGAGATGCTGGGACATGAGAAGATAACGACTACCGAGATTTATACACATATCGACCGGCAGTTTCTCCGGAAGGAAATACTGGAACACCATCCCCGGAGCCGTCGGCGGGAATGAGATGTATCATATATTATGATACGGATCTTATTATATTAGCTTTTCTATCCTTCCGATCAGCTCATCTCCCAGTGCCCGTTTGGTGCTGATATGTTCTTTTACGGCTGTGACGAACGGGTTTTGTTCGAATGCGCCGCGTACGACTTCGAAGTCCTCTTCTTTTTCTTTGCGTGTGCCGTCTACGCCGAAGCCTGTCATTGAGGTAAGGGAGAACTCCTTGCGGGCATCTTTGTAAAGCATCTCGTCCAGACCGATGACGGATGATTTCCAGATTTCAACCAGTTCGATGATCTTTTCGGGGGTGATCTCACTTAGCTTGATTCCGTAGTATTCTTCTATTTTCTGATAAGCCCATGTCCATTCTATTTCATAATATGAATTATGTTGGTACTGGAAGAAGGCATTAATCTTTTCCAAAGAATTTATCCGGTGGCTCTCGATATCTTCTATCAAACCGTTTAATTGATCTTTCGGAAGGATCAGTCCAGACAGGTCAACCCATTCGCCGGTTCCTTCTTCGGCGGTTGGGGTCAGTTGTTTTCGGACTTCTTCTATGTTCTGGAACTGTGTGCCTTCTAGTCTTTTTATCAGAGAATTACCGAGAAATTTATTAATTGCCATTCCGTATAGTTTCAGTGCATTCTGTAAGGAAGAACCTTTAATACGGGTATTCTGATAGTAATATATTTCGGAAGTTTCGCCGACAAGGCTTTGTAGATTCTTTAGAATACCGACCGCTTTTATCATTTTCTGGATGGTGTAGGGACTCAACAGATTGTAGTTAATCATATCCAGTTTGTTTGTGTCGGTTCGTTTATCACGTCTCGGCCATTTTTGTGCGTCACGGATGGTACCGACACTTCGCAGATTGACACCCGGCACCAGATAAGTCTCGTCGTCTTTTTCAATCAGATAGGAGAAAGGCATATCGGACGTGTCGCTGTGATGGTGGTGGCGGCCCATAATTAATGAAAAGGCGCCGATGCGTGCCGGCCAGAGGATATAGGAATCACTGGTCGTTTTGGACCCTCTTTCAACAATACCCTGGTGGATCGGTCCGAGCTTATACATGTGATTGCTTTGATTCGAACCGCTTCCGGCGTTCAGAAACGAATACATGCCGGCAATCAGGAGACTGCTCTTATGCATGGATACCGTGAACGGTCCGGCGAAGATGGCACAGGCCTCTCCGTTTTCAAAAGAACAGTTGCTGAACAGCAGGGAGTCGTGTGCCGAAAAATTATGTGTCACGTGGCAGGCCTGTCCGATGAAGCAACGGATGATCTTTGCCGCATCGGCTATTACCGCACCTGATGAGATGATAAAATCCTGGGCGATCACGCTGTCACCGATATAGACAGGGGCTTCTTTATTACTGTTCACAGTCCCGTTTTCCAGGCGTGTACAGTTCTCGATGGTAGCGTGTTGGCCTATGTTTACATTACGGATTGTCCCGGCATTGATTATCTTTACGTTCTCTCCGATCGTCCCGTAGTCGGAGGAGATACTTTGGGTATACTCTGCAATCATTTCCTGCAACCGTTCGATCAATATCGGGCGGTGGCGGTAAAGTGCGATTACATAAGCCAATGGGGCGGAAAGCTGATTGTATATGGGGACTTCGCGACCTCCGGTCTCGTTCAGCACTGAAACCTGTACGTTGTTGCCGAACGTGCTTTCTCCTTCCACGACCATCACGTTGACATTCTCTATATAGCAGTTGTCTTTGATACGGTAGTTAGCAATGTAATTGTGGGTGTTCTCGATCAGGATATTATCACCCAGCATGCAATTATGCAAGGTTGTATTTCTGAGCCCGCTGTGTTTTCTTATTCCGCCGGGGAGGGTAAACTCTTTCTCGAAATGTCCTAAAATAACTGTGCCTGAGAAATGTACGTGATGGATATATCTGGTCTCGAAGGATAAAGGGACTAGCACCTGTCCCCAGTTTTCGGCATAACAACCCTGAGATTGCAATACCGCAATCTCTTCGGGTTGTAGGTTTCTGATTTTTTCCATTGGTCAACTAGTTAGTATTTCTATTGCTTTATTCTTCGTCGTATTGCTGGAAGAGAAAGTCATTGTATGGGAAACGGGTGATATGTATCTGTTTTACCCGTTCATATAATAATGATTTCAACGCATCTATGTTAGTACGTTCCTTGGCGGAGATAAAGATGCAGTTATCCTGCAACTTATTCATCCAGGTGCGTTTCAGCTCGTCCAGGTTGATGTTTTCCCGTTTCCGCGGAGTCAGGTCGTCTTCGTCTTTCGGAACGAAGGTGAACGCGTCGACTTTGTTGAAGACCATGATCATCGGCTTTTCGGTCTTGTCGATTTCAGCCAGAGTCTTGTTTACCACTTCGATCTGTTCCTCAAAAGTCGGGTGGGAGATATCTACTACATGAATCAGCAGGTCGGCTTCGCGCACTTCGTCGAGGGTCGACTTGAACGATTCGACCAGTTCGGTGGGCAATTTGCGGATAAAACCAACAGTGTCTGACAACAGGAACGGCAGGTTTTCAACGATTACCTTTCTAACTGTCGTGTCAAGTGTGGCGAACAGCTTGTTTTCGGCAAACACATCACTTTTGCTCAGTTGGTTCATCAATGTTGATTTTCCGACATTGGTGTATCCGACCAGGGCGACGCGGACCATCTTGCCACGGTTCTTCCGTTGCACGCTCTTTTGCTTGTCGATATCCACCAGGTCACGTTTCAACTTGGCTATTTTATCCAGAATGATACGCTTATCGGTTTCCAGCTGGGTTTCACCCGGGCCACGCATGCCGACACCACCACGCTGACGTTCCAAGTGAGTCCACAGGCGAGTCAGGCGAGGCAACATATATTTGTATTGTGCCAACTCGACTTGCGTTTTTGCGTTGGCGGTCTGTGCGCGGCTGGCAAATATATCGAGGATCAGGCTAGTACGGTCGAGTATCTTCACCTGAAGTTCTTTTTCGATATTGCGAAGCTGTTTAGGCGAGAGTTCGTCGTCGAAAATAACTAGTCCGATTTCATTTTCGATCACGTACTCTTTTATCTCCTGTAGTTTACCGGTTCCGACGAATGTGACGGGATTCGGGTAGTCCAGTTTCTGATAAAACTTTTTGACGGCTTCGGCTCCGGCCGTATCGGCAAGGAATGCCAGTTCGTCCAGATATTCTTTAACTTTCTGTTCGTTTTGCTCGGGGGTAATCAAACCAACGAGCACCGCTTTTTCTGTCAGTGCTTCTGATATAATAAATTCTTTCATGCGGCAAAGATAATCATTTCAATTATTTCTTTATATTTGCAAACACAATAACGACTAAAATAGTTTAGCTATGAAAAAGAAACATTTACGTATGTTTCGGCATATTCTTGCCGGAACTATGGTTCTAACAAGTATGGTGTCTGTTCAGGCACAGGTAACAAATCCCGAAACATGGAGCAGTTTTGTAGAAAGTGGTGCGAATCCGTCGGTGGTGGATACGTTTCGCTGGCAGTTGTTCACATCGTCGGAGCGTAATAACTGGAGTTATACTCTTGGTGATGGTGCAATCATATCTAATGATCAGAAAACGTTGAAAATGCCCTTGTCTTCCTCTGTCATTTTTGAGAAAAATTTATTGTCATGTTATAAGAATGTATATATAGTTGTGGGGATTACGGTTCATTCTTTAGTTCCTGGGGATACTTTATATGCCGTATATAGCAATACTTTAGGGGTAAAGCGAAAAGGTATTTTATGTCCTGATCCCAAATATCCCAATCAGTCACATTTTTCCAGAAGGTTGGGGTATGATGCTTATTATTTAGCTCTGACTGCTTCAGATCCTGTCAGTGGTTCTAAAAACGGGTATTTTCAAATTGATAGTGTGTATAGCTACGGCTCAATTCGCCAATATTCTCTTTTCTCCGGAAATGGCAACTGGAATGATACCATTCGTTGGTCTCACCTTCCTCCCTTGCGTCATCGAAGTGCCCTGATCAGTGGTGAGGCAGAAATTAATTCTACCGTGCAGTGTGAGCAGGCCCTGTTGGGTAATGGCAGTCTGCATATTTCAGAAAAAGGCCATTTCATCGTGGATAGGCTTGTTCTCTATAGCACTGACAATCCACTGACAAACACTGACAGAGCGCTGACAACTACTGACAATTCACTGACAGTGGCTGGTAAACTGACGGTTAACAAGCAATTGGAAGTCCGTTATACATTCCCGGAAAAAGGTAAATGGTATTTCCTCTCTTTCCCCTTTGATGTTTATCTGAATGATATAGATAAACGTTTTCAGTTGAAAGATAGAACCTTTTCCGGTAAAGGTGATTTTCTGTATGTGCAAGTTTATGACGGGGAGAAGCGTGCCCAAAGCAATGACGCGACAGGTAACTGGACGGTACTTTCCCCGGAGGGATTATCCGATGGTCTTGTCTTTGAAAAAGGAAAAGGTTATCTGGTCGCTTTGGATGCAGCTGCATCCGATAATACGTTGACCTTTTCAACCGCAGGGAACGATATTCCTGAAAGTTTTGGTAAAACGGCATCTGTTCCGATCTATGCGGCATCTGCCGGAAATACGGACAAAGCGCATAAGGGTTGGTATCTTTGTGGGAATCCATTGCCTTCTCCTATCTCATTGTCGCAGATATCAGCAAATCCGGCGCTAGATGGAAATATTTATATATATGATGGAAATGCCTACGAGTCCTATCCGATAGGCAGTGAGTATGTACTTCCTCCTTTCTCGGCTTTCTTTGTCAAAGCATCGGCAGATACGGAGATTAAATTGACGGCTGCTGCATTGTCAACAAATGCAGTTCGTCTGAAAACAGGTTGTCCTTTCTCTGTAGCGGCTACAGAGCCGGAAGAAGTGGCTGTTCATAATTCTGTATTTTCAGGAACAGAGAAGAAATGCTATTTGAAAGGAAAGATACTTTATCTGTCAGATTTGCCGTCGACTGGAACTGTGCGGGTATCTGATTTTACCGGACGTGTGGTGTCTGTCCATTCGGTATTACCGGGTTCTTCAACCCTTCCGCTTTCTTTACCGGTAGGATTCTATATAATAAATGTGGAGGCAGGTCATTATCATGCCCAACACAAATGCGTTCTGACCCAATGAAAGAATAAACTATCTTGTATCTTTGTCTGTTCAAAACAATAAAAAAGCCGTATGAAGAAGATTAATATTACAACTGGCGTTCTGGTGATCTATCTGATTGTGATGAGTGTATGGGGATGGCCCGGAAAACAGCCCGATCCGGACTGGGTACAGTATTTCTCGGTGATGGGAGTATCCCTCTTCGTCATTCTCCTGCTGCGCTATCTGCAAGTTAAGCGGATGAAGATGCGGGATAAATGGAAAGAAGAGAATCGGCATTCAACAGAAAAATAGGATATATTTCGTTTAAAACGGGCGAAATCTTGTTTAAAACGGGTGTCGGATTCGTTTAAAACGAGATTTTACCCGTTTAAAGCGAAGTTGTGCCTCGTTTTAAACGGGATTTACCGGATACATTGATTTGAACCGAAAGGAAATCGTTTGTATTAATCTTTAATACTTCTTAACTTGTTTCTATTTGTAGATATACGATAATTTCGTAGATTTGCGATATAATCGTAAATGAATTAGGATCATGGAAAAATTAACAATGCAGGAAGAAGAAGTAATGCGCTTGATTTGGCAGATTGGGCCTTGTTTCGTTAAAGATATACTGGCTAAGTATGACGATCCGAGGCCGCCTTATACAACACTTGCTTCTATTGTAAAAAATCTGGAACGTAAGAAGTATGTGAAAAACAAACGCTATGGAAATACGTATGAATACACTCCGCTGATCCCGGAGAGTGAATATAAACGTACCTTTATGAGCGGTGTTGTTCGTAACTACTTTGAAGATTCATACAAAGAAATGGTTTCTTTCTTTGCCAAAGATCAGAAGATTTCGGCAGAAGATTTGAAAGACATCATCGATTTGATAGAAAAAGGAAAAGAATAAACCTTTTAACACCTTATTACCATGACACCGGAATTTGCCTACTTTCTGAAGGTGAATGTAGCCTTTGTACTCTTTTACGCCTTCTACCGTCTGCTCTTTTATAAGGACACATTCTTCAAGTTGCGCAGGGCTTCCCTCCTTGCTTTCTTTGGTTTGGCGTTGCTTTATCCATTGTTGAATATTCAGGAATGGGTGAAGGAGCAGGAGCCGATGACGGAGGTGATACAGATTTACTCGGCTATGCTGCCGGAGATGACAGTAACCCCAGAGGTCGTTGTTAAAACAGACTGGAAAGGAATCCTGCTTTCGGCAAGTTCATATATGTACTGGGGTGTCATGGCTCTTTTATTTGTCCGTTTTTTTATTCAGTTAAGCAGTATCCTGCTGCTGGCTTACCGGAGTAGACGGACTGTTATACATGGCGTACCTGTCTACCGGCTAGATAAGCCTGCCGGACCTTTTTCATTCTTCAAAATGATCTTCATACATCCGGAAAGCCATTCGGAGAAAGAGATAGATGAGATACTTACACACGAATGTACCCATGTTTTCCAGTGGCATTCGGTAGATGTGATGATTTGCGAGCTGATTACCGTCATATGTTGGGTGAATCCCTTTGCGTGGCTTTTGAAACGCGAAGTGCGTCATAACCTGGAATACCTGGCAGACAATACCGTTATCCAATCCGGATACGACTGCAAGAGTTATCAGTATCATCTGTTAGGCCTTGCCCATCATTATCAGGCTGCAGCAACATTATATAATAGTTTTAACGTATTACATCTAAAAAACAGAATCAGTATGATGAACAAAAAGAGATCCCACGGGATCGGAAGAACAAAATATCTGATATTCATTCCTCTGGCAGCATTTTTGATGTTGTTGAGCAATATTGAGGCGGTTGCCCGTATTACGGGAGAAATTGCAGCCGAAGCTGTTGCCGGAGTAAAGGAAGCGACTGAAATAAGTGTGCTTTCGGAGGATGATGTGAAAGTGTCAGGTCAGGTAATTGACGATTTTAACGGGCCGGTTATCGGTGCGAATGTGATTGTAAAGGGTACTAATGTAGGTACTATTACGGATACGGAAGGTTATTTTGTGCTGGAAACGACCAAGAATGCTGTTCTCCGCTTCTCTTTCCCGGGTATGAAGGCGAAAGAAGTCGCAGTGAAGGATGTACAGGGTAAGTTGAAAGTACAATTGTACTCGGATGGAAGTGCACAGGGATTGCAGTCTGCTCCTCCCCCTCCTCCTATGTCACCTCAGATATCGACAGACCCCTCGGATCTGGTTTTCACAGTCGTGGAAGTGATGCCTGAATTTCCGGGCGGACAAGGTGCCTTACTGCAATTTTTGGCAAAGAGTATTAAATATCCGGTAATCGCTCAGCAAAATGGTATTCAGGGACGTGTAACCTGCTCGTTTGTAGTGGGTAAAGATGGAGTGATCCGGAATATCGAGGTCATTCGCGGGGTTGATCCGTCGCTGGACCTGGAGGCTGCCAGGGTAATATCCATGATGCCTAAATGGAAACCGGGTATGCAAAAGGGAAAAGAGGTAAATGTGAAGTATACGGTGCCGGTGACTTTCCGTTTGCAAGGAAAAGAGGACAATAAACCGACACCTCTCCCTGCTGGAGAGGGCGATAATGGAATCACTGTTGTGGGATATGGTGAGCAGAAATCAACTGATACTTCCGGCCAGGTATTTGCAATAGTGGAAAAGATGCCACAGTTCCCGGGCGGAGAAAAAGCGATCAATGAATTTATTTCAAAGACGTTGCAATATCCGGTCATTGCACAGCAGAATGGCATCCAGGGAAGGGTTGTTTGTTCATTTATTATAAATCAGGATGGTTCGGTCACAGATGCTGAAGTGATCGGTGGCGTTGATCCATCTTTAGATAAGGAAGCGCTGCGTATCGTTAACGCAATGCCTAAATGGATTCCCGGTACTCAACGGGGAAAAGCGGTTCGTGTAAAATATACTATGCCTGTTACTTTCACATTGCAGTAATCACTAAAACATAGAGCAGATGATGCACAAATATACTGTTTTGCTTCTTCTCAGTGTCCTGTCCCTTATGGGGCAGGCACAGAGTCTTTCATTTCAGGAACTACTCAATAAAAAGAAGTTCACAGAAGTGATCGCCCTGGCCGATAGTCTTACTCCGGCAGATTCTGCTGATTATGTTACTATGTCGGCTATCGGCCAGGCTTACGAAGGTGTATTAGAATATAATGAGGCTTACCGGTGTTATCAGCATTGTCTGCAAATGGATACGACAAATGTCGATGCCTTAAGTTCCGTTGCCCGGGTAGCAATGAACCTGGGAAAAGCTTCCGTAGCCCAGGATTGTTTCCGGAAAGTACTCGAAAGCGACAGTACCGATTTTTATGCTAATTATCAATTAGCCCGCCTGTATTCCCAGATCGGCGATTATGAGAATGCCGTGTTGCAGTTCAATGTGTTGCGCGATCAGGATACGACAAAGGTAAATCCTGTTATTTACCGGAATATAGCTGATTGCTACATGAAAATGAATGCTATTCCGGCAGCTACGATCTGCTATTTTCAGGCTTATAATGTTAACCGTGAAAATGCCGGATTGGCCAGTGCTTTGGTGAATTGCCTGTACCGGATGGGAGGTCCGAATATACAGGACGGATTATCCATTTGTGATACGGCGTTGTTTTATAATCCCGGAAATCATGCGTTGCGTCGTAACAAGGCGATGGGTTTTTATATGAATAAACAATATGCCCAGGCTGATACGTTATATGGAGAATTGTTTGCAGAAGGCGATACCTCTTTCCTTACATTAAAATATGGAGGTGCTTCGCGTTACCTGGCCGGACGTGCCATGGATGCGATCGATTTGCTGGAATGGGCGTATGGGAAAGATACGACGGATGTAGAAACGAACCTGTTACTGGGAGCTGCTTTAGGTAAAACATATGACCGTAAACGGGCCTTCCTGTTGTTCGATCAGGCAGAAAAGTTGATGCAGCCGAATGAGGCGTTGGTGAATATGTTGCTGACTTCCCGCTCAGAGACTTTATTCAAAGATGGTCGTCAGCGTGAAGCTGAAGGATTGCTTTATAAAGCCTGGCTTGCCAATAAGGATCGGCTGGACTTATTGTTCCGTATTGAACGGGAGTATTCCAACTGGGGACCGGAGTATAAATCGGCAGAAGATTTGGCCAGGGCTTTGTTTGCCAAGGTTACATTCCTGAGAGAATATTTTCTGACAGGAAAGAAATTACAGGGATTCCAGCGGTATCGTTCTATACTGCAATATCTGTATGAAGACGCTTTCTTTACGAATAAGACAGAGCTGGTGATGATTGCCCCGGACAATAAGAAAAGTAAGATATCGGCTGAAGACTTAAAGTCTATAATAGACCGGTTGCCGGATATCTCGCAACTTCCGGAGGTAGAAAGAAAACATTATCAACAGATGGAAGAAGTGTTCAAAAAAAGGAAAGAAAACGGAGTCGGCAGTACAAAATCGGAGCCTCTTGACGAGAACTCGGAAGCGTTTAAAGCAGGAATGAAAGCTGTTCAAAAGTACCTTGATAGTCAAAAGAAAGAGCAGGAAAAGAAATCTGAATAACTAAATAAGTACGGATATGGATAAACGAATCAAGTTGGTGGGGATTTTATTACTCCTCCTTACCTTTTACATCCATGCGTTACAGGCGCAGACGCTGTTCTCTTTGCAAGAGTTGGTGAACAGAAAACAATTTCCGGAAGTGCTGGCTCGGGTAGACAGTCTTACGGCAGCTGATTCGGCTAGCTATACGACTATGTCGGCTATCGGTCAGGCTTATGAGGGGATGTTCCGGTATAAGGAAGCCTATATCTGTTTTCAATATTGTTTGTCAATGGATACAACGAATGTGGATGCTTTGAATGCACTTGCCCGTGCTGCAATTAATTATGGTAAGATTACGGAAGCCAAACGTTGCTATGGAAAAGTGTTGGAATCGGATAGTCTGAATTTTTACGCCAATAATCAGTTGGCACGTCTTTATTATCAGTTGGGTGATTATGATAAATCGATGGATCATTACCGGACTTTAGCATCCTATGAGAGTGATAATCCGACTATTCTGGCCGGCCTGGCGGATTGCCATATGAAAAAAGGCGGTATGAATATGCTGATTGCTTTGGAACTGTATACCCGTGCCATGGAAATCAATCCGGAGAATATCCGTGTGGCCTCTTCCCTGATTAACTCGTTACTATGGAAAGGAGATGGAAAAACAGCTTTACAGGTTTGTGATACCGCCTTGTACTATAATCCTGATAACCGACAGATTCGGCAAAGCCAGGGGATGGCTTTATACATGACTAAAAATTATTTGAAAGCAGATACCGTTTACAGCGGTCTGTTAGCAGAAGGTGATTCGTCTTTTATCAATCTGAAATATGCAGGTGCCTCCCGTTATATGTCCGGCCATGCAATAGATGCCGTGGAACCGTTGGAGTTGGCTTACGAAATAGATTCGACAGACGTGGAAACAGTCTTGTTGTACGGAGCTACATTGGGTAAAACCTATGACCGGAAACGTGCCTATCAATTGTTTGACCAGGCAGAAGAGTGTATGAAACCAAAGAAGTTTTATGTTAATCTATTGGCCTCTTTCAGAGGAAGTACACTCGAACGGGACGGTCGTTTCAATGAAGCAGAGAAAGTCTATTATGAAGCATGGAAGAAAGATCCGACACAGTTGAATTTACTATATGAAATCAATAAGCACTACTGGCTAAGGGAGTCGGAAATGTTTAAGGATGAGAAGTTGTTACAGAAAACCCTTTTCAGTAAATACACTTACATGACTGAAATGATGAAGCGGAAAGAATCTAAAGAGAACTTGTTTGGCTTTCGTTATTTCTTTGAAGACTTATATCAGGAGGCTTTCTTCCGTGATATTACTGAACTCACAATGTTGGCTCCCGATGGTAAAAAGAGTAAACTCTCTATGGCTGATTTGCAAAGCATAATCAAGCAGCTTCCCGAACCCTCTGAACTCGAACGGAAACGTCGTGAAGATATGAAGGCGGCCATAAAGGAATATGAAAAGAAAAACAAGAAAAAAGAAATAGCTGCAAGGGATTCGTCAAATGGCATCAATGTTGAAGGGAAAACTTCTCGATAGAAGGTGTCAATGACACATTCGGTTATGGTGCAAAAGGATATGACTTTTGCCGATGGCTATTGGTTTGTATATGATTATGTTAATCTGTTCTGAAAAATAAATAACAAAATACACAAATATGAAAACTATCAAACACTTGCTTTTAGGGGGATTTACCCTTTTGTTGCTCTCATGCGGAGGAAAGAAGTCCGGTGATCAGCCGGTTGAAAATATATCGGAAGTGCCTGAATATCCGATAACAATCTCCTTTGCCAAGGGCATTGAGACAGAGCAGGAGGTCCGGTTGAGTGAAATTGCCAGGGAAGTAAAGATCGTGCCATTGGAAACAAAGCCCGAATGTCTGGTTGCCAAAGTATCTCAGGGAATGATACAGATGATAGATCATAACCTGTTTATTCCATGTAGCGAAGGGTTATTGCAGTTTACGGATGATGGAAAGTTTGTCCGCTCAGTAGTCAAGCGGGGACAAGGGCCGGGAGAATACAGCATTATCCGGTTTATAGCGGCTAACAACAGGTTGAAACAAATTTATATAATGGATAACGGAAGGATTCTTACCTATACAATAGGCGGTGACTATGTAGGAGAGTCTAAAATACCTTTCTGTTGGCAGTTTACTTTGTTGGGAGATAGTGCATACGTCGGCTACATTTATAATAATACAGGCCAGAAGAAAGACCGGCTTGTCCTGGTTGACCGGCAGGGAGAGACACTGAATACTTTTCCTCAATATGATCAGTTTACGATAGCCAATGGATTGAATTATTATTTGTGGGGGCGCTATGATCGTTATCTCTATTCTTTCAGGGAAGAAGCCTGTTGTAAAGAGTATTATAATGATACGGTCTTTACGGTTACCCCGGAACGGCTTGAACCGCGCTATATCCTGGATTTGGGAAAGTATAAGATACCGAAAGAAAGGCGTTTTGAAGTTCTGGAAGGAAATTGGCAAGCCTATTCAGAGCCGGCACAAGCCTATCTGCGACCGGATTTCCATGAAACGTCTCAATGGGTATTTCTCCCTTATACCTCCTGGGATGTTACCAACAAAGATGAGTTGCCCCGTCTGGCCATGTACGATAAGAAGAAAGGCGCTTGCTATAAGGTGAAAAACAATCGTATCATAAATGATATGCAGGGGAGTTTACCTTTCTATCCGGAGACTCGCATTTCGGATGATGTATTGCTTTATTTTCTTGAAGCACCCGAGATAATGGAGTTGGCGGAAGATGATCCTTCTATCCTGGAATATGAACAGCTGAAAAATCTCAAAGAGGATGATAATCCGGTATTGATGATTGTTTATTTGAAGTAGTATGATATATTTTATCCAATTTCTTTTGTTGTTTCCGTTACTGTTCAATTATTCAGTTGAACAGCCGGTTCCTGTCCGGCTTCATTATGATGAGACGACACCTTCTCCCTCGGGTGCACAGGTTATTAAGTTGTCCGGAGATTTGCAAGAACGAACTTATAAGATACGGATGGCACATTATAAAGAAGGAGTTGTGTCTTATAAAATCCTGAATGAACAGGCTTATGTAATAAAAGATACCGTATTCTCTATTCGTATCGCGGTTGAGCCTCTCCATGCACATGAAGTGGACTTTACCGTGGAAGGTGAAACGCTAATTGTGGAAAAAGCAGAGGTAGAAGATGTCTTGCACAGTATTTTATTGGAGACATATCCGACAAGAATCTATACTTCCAATGATACGATACCTCTTACCAGTTATACGAGTGGTGCTTTATATGAAGTGATGCTTGAAGGAAAGAAACAACAGGCTGGTAGCTATTGTGATGTCCGTAATGCTAAACTTCCTCCGAAGGAATGGCATGAAGCATTTAATATGAAAGAGTATATATGGTTTGATTTATTTTTTGAGTAACATTGAATTATAACTTTAAGTCAAGGGCATTATGAAAAAGAAAAACTTATTTTTGTTTATGTTGCTGCTTTTAAGTAGTTACTATGATATGGATGCACAAGATGTATCCCCTGTTAAAATACCGTTTGAAACAGCATTAAATACAACGAAAGAACTAGTCTTGAGCCAGATTGCAGCGGATGTGAAAATAGTACCGTTGGAAACAACGGAGAATTGTTTACTCTCAAAAGTGAAAGCAGGTGCCATACAGATGATCGGACATGATATTTATATTCCTTGTGATATGGGACTGCTTCAATTTTCCGATGACGGTAAATTTATCCGCTCTGTTTCCCGTAAAGGGCAGGGGCCTGGTGAATATGCTAATATCCGCTATGTCGCTGTTGATAGAGTACAGAAGCAAATCCATTTATTAACTAATGGAAAAGTGCTGGTTTTCTCGTCGGAAGGTAAATCTTTGAGGGAAGCCCGGTTCCCGATGGTGTGGCAATTAGAACTGTTGGGGCAAGATACGTATGTTTCTTATGTATATAATGGTAACGGAAAGAAAAGAGAGAAGATTATTTTGTCTAATATGAAAGGAGAACAGATAAATACTTTCCCGCAATACGATCAGTTTACCGTCCCGAGCGGAATGATGTTTTATAATACAGACCCTTATGACAGATACTTGTATCAGTTTGCCGGAAACACCTGTCTGAAAGAGTTTTATAATGATACCGTTTTTACTGTAAAGAAGGATAAGCTTATACCGCGTTATATCTTTGACATGGGAAAGTATAGATTGCCCGATAAGTACCGGTTTGAAGTATTGGATGGAAACTGGGAGCGCTTTAATGAAGTCTCAGCTCCTTACTGGCGTCCTAATATGGTGGAAACCACCCGTTCGGTTTTCGTTCCTTATTCTCCCTGGAAATTTGAAGATCGTATCAAAGGACGCAAACTGGTCGTATACGATAAAAAGGGGAAAAGTAGTTATAATGTAAAAGGCGGATACATAAAAAATGATATGAATAGCCGGTTACATTACTGTCCCGTAAAAGTGGATAAATAGTTCTTTGAAATAATTGAAATATAGTCTATTAGATACTACTTTTTAGGCGCGACGATTTGAAATCATACCTTTGAGGTCAATTAAGGTGACCT